>JAQSXD010000341.1 GCA_029266295.1 Bacillota bacterium
AAAAAAGTTCTATTGACAAATTCAAAATTGAATGGTAGCATCAAACATATCAAAATCGGAAACGTTTACAGTAATTTTAGAAACTAGTAGGTGAAGCATATGATCAAAACGGTATGGTTCGATATTGGCGGCACAGTTCATGTTCAGGATGCGACTTTGGAAAATGATATGGCGTTTGCGAAGAGGCTGTTTGGCTTTTTAAAAGAACGCGGAATTGAAACTGCTGAAACACCGGAGCAGCTTCTAACGCACATTGACAAGAGTGCAAAGAGGTACAAAGCGTTCAGTGAGCAGGAGCTGATCGAACTTCCGGGAGATGATATCTGGTGTGACTTTATGCTCAAGGATTTTGGCATACCTTCGGAAAAAATCTGCGGCATGGGAGAAGAACTTTCCTACATGTTTGACCGCTATAGAAAGGTGATTACCCCCAGAGGAGGTTTGGAAGAGACGCTGAAGATGCTTACTGATGAAGGCTTTCGGCTCGGTGTAATCTCTAATATTATGAGCCGCACGTTCGTGCCGCGCATCCTTGCGGAGCACGGAGTATTACAGTATTTCGAGTTTATTCTTACGAGCAGTGAACGCGGTGTTAGAAAACCCCGCCGAGACCTGTTCGATGAAGCAATTCATCTGATGGGCGTTACGGCTCGTGAGGCGGCCTATGTGGGTGATACCATTTCAAGAGATGTGCGCGGTGTTCGGGCAGCAGGCTGGGAACTGATGATTCAGATTGAAAATCCGCGCATTGCTCATAAAGATGCCAAGTATCTTGCGTGCGGATATCAATCGGATTATTCTATAAGGTCACTGGAAGAAATTCCGCCCATAGTGAAACAGTATAACACGGAACGAAAAGAGAGGGGAAGCGATTCATGAATTCAGCAGTAATGCCTTACAGCAAATCAAAACGCTTGAAAAATCAGATCAAATCGATTATTACCAACCCGTATAACATCATTGTTCTCGTAGCGATCATCCTTTTGACTTATTTAATCATTCTGCCGCTGCTCGATATGATATCGACTACCTTTAGCCTGGCACAAAAAGATCTCCGGGTAACAGGCGGCCAGGCGGGAGACTTTACCTTTTATTATTGGAAGCGCCTGCTTGCCAGCGAGCTAAGCGGAAGACTTCTGGTTCAGCCACTGATGAATTCTTTGCTCATCGGCGTAAGTGTTTCCGTCTGTGCCATTTCACTGGGCTCCATCCTCGCATGGCTCATGGTCAGAACCGACCTGCCGTTTAAGCCCTTTTTCTCATTGGCAGTCATCATGCCGTATATGATTCCTTCCTGGTGTAAATCGCAGGCCTGGCTTTCCATGTTTAAAACCGAGAGAATTGGAGGCGCACCGGGTTTTTTAATGAGCCTTGGTGTCGATGTGCCGGACTGGCTTGCTTACGGTCCGGTGGCCATCATTACGGTGCTGTCGCTCCACTATTACGCCTACGCGTATCTTTTGGTGTCTGCAGCGCTGAACTCCATCAATTCGGAACTGGAGGAAATGGGAGAAATCCAAGGAGCCAGCAAGTACACCATTCTTCGTAAAATAACCTTTCCCCTGGTGCTTCCTGCCATGCTTTCAGCCGTTATTCTGACCTTTTCAAAGGCCATCGGCACCTTTGGCGTCATCAACTATCTGGGAAGCAAGGTGAATTTCGTTACCCTCTCCAGTCAGCTGTATATGAATAACAAATCGCAAAATACGCAAACGGCCTTTGCCATGGCGTTAATCATGATCTGCATCGCATCGATTTCCGTTTTTATCAATCAACGGCTGATCGGTTCGCGAAAATCTTTTGCCACCATTGGAGGGAAAGGCGGGCGATCTACATTGCTCGGCCTTGGGATACATAAACCGCTGATCACGGTCGTTCTGATTGTTTTCTTTGCCGTGGGCATCATTACGCCCATTGCAATCCTTATCCTGGAGTCCTTTATGCTCAAAGAAGGTACCTATTCCATTGCAAACCTCACCACCCATTACTGGATCGGAGATCCGAATCCCGCCATTATGGAAGGCTTGCCGGGCATCTTCAAAAACAGAGATTTCATCAATGCCTTGATAAATTCTCTGAAGCTGACCTTTGTAAACGGCGTCTTTGGTACGATCATTGGACAGATCATCGGTTATATTTGTGCCAAGGGCAGGGGCACGCTTCACGGCAGGATTGTTGAACAGCTCGTATTTATTCCGTACTTGATTCCATCCATTGCCTTCGGCGGAATTTTCCTGTCCATGTTCTCAAAGTCCCAGGAACTGTTTGGTGTCACCCTGATTCCGTCGCTTTATGGAACCTTTGCTTTGCTGACCTTGACCTCTGTCGTCAAGCATCTGCCCTTTGCATCTCGTGCAGGTACAGCGAATATGCTTCAGATTGGCGGTGAGCTTGAAGAGGCAGCCTCCATTGCCGGAGCAGGATTTTTCAAGCGGTTCATCCGAATTATCTTTCCGCTTTCCAAAGGGGGATTTGTCTCCGGATTTATGCTGATCTTTGTATCGATTATGAAAGAGCTCGATTTGATCATCCTCCTCATGACCCCGACGACCACTACGCTGCCGTATCTGGCCTTCCAATACCAAAACGGCAATGCTCCGCAGGCGTCTAACTGTGTAGCAATCGTTATGTTTTCAATTGTGTTCCTGGTTTATGCGATTGCAAACCTCTCAGGAAAGGCAGACCTGTCGAAGAGCATGGGCGGCTGAGGAATCCGAACACCACCGAGAGCTGGCAAACGCCATTTAAAATAAGATAACGGCAAAAAGGAGTTATGGTAATGAGCAAAATTGAATTGAAGAACATCGATAAGTATTACGGAAAAAATCATGTCTTGAAAGATGTGAGCCTGACCATCGAAGACGGCGATTTTATGACCCTTCTCGGTCCCTCGGGCTGCGGAAAAACCACGACTTTACGTGTGGTCTCAGGGTTGGAGAAGCCGCAGAGCGGAACGATGCATATGGACGGAAAAGAAGTGATCAACACTGCGGAGGCGTACTTTGCGCCGCCCAGTCAGCGCGGTCTGAATCTGGTCTTTCAATCTTATGCACTTTGGCCTCACATGACAGTACGCGATAATATCGCATTTGGACTGAATATACAAAAGCTGGATAAGAAGGAAGTTGCAAAGCTTGTGGAGGATGCCCTAAGGCGCATGCAGATTCTGCAGTATATTGACCGCTATCCATCAGAGCTTTCTGGAGGACAGCAGCAGCGCGTTGCAATTGCCAGAGCAATTGCATCAAAACCGCAGCTATTGCTGCTGGACGAACCTCTATCCAATCTGGATGCCAAGCTGCGCGTAGATATGCGCAGTGAACTGAAGCGTCTACATACGGAAACCGGTACAACGATGATCTATGTAACCCACGATCAGGTGGAAGCGCTTACGATGTCAACCAAAATTGCCATCTTTAGGGAAGGTGTGATTGTACAGGTAGGCCCTCCTCTTGAACTTTATAACAATCCAAGCAACCTCTATGTTGCAGATTTTATCGGGAATCCCCGCATTAACTTCGTCCATGCCCAGGCCGAAGTGAACGAGCGAAACATGATTGTTTCCGGCCCCCTTGGGGAACTTGCATTTCCGTCATCCGACATGACGGAAGACGCTCCGAAAAGCGGTTCGTTCGATGTGGTTCTTGGCATTCGTCCCGAGCAGGTTGTCCTCCGCACCCAGCGGCAGGATTCTTCCGATATCGAAGCGCGGATCTACACGTCCATGCCTGCAGGCTCGGAAACACTGGTAACCGTTCGGGTGAACGCTGTCAGCATGGTAATTAAGACGCTGGGGATTACGAGCTACAGCCCGGATCAAACCGTATATCTATCAATCGACCCTCAAAAAATCAACGTATTTGATAAAATGTCCGAAGCATTGATCAAATATTCCGTGTAACACGTTGCACGAAATATAAGAAAGCACTGATCGTCTGGAATGTGTGCAGATGGCACTACTGCGTGGCTTTATGACCTGCCTAAGCGAAAAACTTATCGTTCAAATGTGCGCATTGAATGAATCAGCGTTTTCAAAAATTTAATGATGTAAAAAGTAAAAGGAGGTTCGCATGTTTAAACTGAAGAAATTGGTTGCTATGTTTTTAGCCATAACATTGGTTTTTTCACTGGCAGCTTGTGGAGGAGAAAAGGCATCTACCGAGGGTGGTAAAGCTGGTGGAGAATTGACAGAGTGGGAAGAAAGCTCACAGATTCTGAACATGGATCAGACTGAGGCGGAGCTTTATGAACTGGCAAAGGAAGAGGGCACGGTAACGCTCTATTCCATCTCATCACGCTGCACTAAAGTTGCCGAGGCTTTTATGGCAAAATATCCAGGGGTCGAGTGTATTCCCTTTGATATTAAACACAATGAACTTTTGGAAAAAGTAACGCGTGAACACGAGGCAGGCCAGAATATTGCTGACGTCGTTCATGCAAAGGATCTTGACGGTACGCTGTACAATGAATACGTTCTGAATAAGATCTTTTACAACTATCTTCCAACGGATATCGGTTCTCAAATAGACGACAGCTTAAAAGAGACTCAGACGCCTCTTTACATTGAACTGGTGCAGCTCTTCTATAACGAAGAAGCAAATCCAAACGGTGCGCCCATTAAAAATATCTGGGAAATTACCCAGCC
>JAQSXD010000342.1 GCA_029266295.1 Bacillota bacterium
CCTGCTCTCTGCTTGAAAGCGGCTCAGGTACATCATAATACCAATCTATTTTCAGGAAGAAGGTGAATCTTTTGAAACAAAACAATGATAAGCCGGAAGCTCACAAAACCGGTATGCCAAGGCTGCTTGAACTAGCGGCAATGAAGAAGGGCCTTGTGATTTCCTCGGTAATGCTTTCTTCGCTGGCGGCTGTTGCGTCCTTCATTCCCCATGTGGTCATCTATTATGTGGTGGGGGAAATTATGAGCGTGTATCCCGACTTTGGAACGCTGGATATCCATCGGGTAAACCTTTTGGGACTTGCGGCGTTCGGCGGGATCGTACTGAACATCCTGTTATATTTTCTTGCGCTGATGTGCTCCCATTTTGCAGCGTTCGGCACGCTTTATGAGCTCAAGGTAAGCTTTGCATCTCACCTTGCCAGAGTGCCCCTTGGTTTTCATGTTATTATAGGAAGCGGTAAGCTGCGCAAGATTATGGATGAAAACATTGAAAAGATCGAGGGTTTTATTGCCCATCAATTGCCTGATATCGTTGCTTCTATGGTAGCTCCTGTAGCAATGTTTGTTATTCTATTTTCCATCGACTGGCGCTTTGGGCTTGCGGCGGCTTTTGGAATCGCCATCGCATTTATCGTTCAGATCAAAGGCTATGGGAGAGAGGGCTCGAAAAAAATGATGGAGCTGTATATGAATTCCCTGGAGGATATGAACAATGCGTCGGTGGAATACGTACGAGGCATCACCGTGGTGAAAGCGTTCCGCCAGACAGTGTATTCCTTCCGGAGGATGCACAATGCAATCAGTGAGTATACGAAAATGGTCATTCCCTTCACATTAAGCTGGGAGAATACCATGTCATCCTTTACAACAATTATAAATAATATTTACTTGTTCTTGGTTCCCGTAGGAATCTGGGCAGGAAGCAGAACGACCAATTATTCGGAATTTGCGGTGAACTTTATTTTTTATTTGATCTTTGTTCCTTCTATTTCCACGGTGATGATGAAACTCATGTATGTTACCAGCGGCGCAAGACAAATTGTTGGAGGTGTGGAGCGGATGGATGCTATTCTAAACGAAGCCCCGCTATCGCAGCCGGAATTTCCGGGAACAATCTCCTCCCATGAGATTGCGTTTAACGCGGTATCTTTCGCTTATCAGAAACAGGGTACTGAGGCGTTAACCGATGTCTCCTTTACTGCAAAGGAAAATGAGATCACAGCCATCGTCGGACCCTCGGGAGGCGGAAAGAGCACCATAGCGCATTTGATCCCGCGTTTTTTTGATGTGACAGAGGGCTGCATTCAGATCGGTGGGGTCGATGTCAGGGATCTGAGAAGCGAGTACCTCATGGAAAAGGTCAGCTTTGTATTTCAGGATGTGTTTCTCTTTAAGCAGAGCATCATGGAAAATATCCGCATCGGTAATCAGGATGCTACGGATGATCAGGTGCTGGCTGCAGCAAGAGCCGCCCAGTGCCACGAATTTATTAAAAAACTGCCGAAGGGCTATGATACTGTGATCGGGACGAAGGGAGTTCATCTGTCCGGAGGAGAGCAGCAGAGGATTGCAATTGCCAGAGCCATTGTAAAAGATGCCCCCATTATTGTACTGGATGAAGCAACTGCATTTTCCGATCCGGAGAATGAATATCTGATTCAGCGTGCCTTTGAAAAGCTGATGCATGGAAAAACCGTAATCATGATCGCCCACAGGCTTTCCACCATTCGCAGCGCCAATAAGATCGTGGTCATGGATAAGGGGAAACTCATTGAGGAAGGAAGCCATGAGCAGCTGATCGCTAGAGAAGGCAAGTACTATGACATGTGGCAGAGGTATACCCAGACCCTGACATGGAAAATCAACCGAAAGGGGGCCGAAGTTCATGATTAATTTAAAAGAGGCACTGATGCTTACCGAAAAGGGCTATTCCGATCTCAAGAAGGCAATTGCTGCCTGCACGCTGACCAACCTGTCTCTGATGCTCCCATTTATCGTTACCATTCAGCTCTTTGCTGAGTTGCTCAAACCGCTGATGGGGCAGGAGTTATCCTGGAATAAGATGTGGGTACTCTTTGGATTTGGTGTCGCTGCGGCCATTCTGGTATTCCTGGCCAGTAAAAACGACTATAAGAAAACCTATGTTACCTCCTATTTGGAAGCAGAAAGTACGAGAGTCAGTGTGGCGGAGCGGATTCGAAAGCTGCCCATGAGCTTTTTCAACTCTAAGGATTTGACGGAACTTACCACCAATATCATGGCGGATTGTTCGACGACAGAGCACGTTTTGAGCCATGTCATCCCTCAGTTGATTTCTAACGCCATTTCCATCACTTTGGTTTGTGCTATGATGGCGGTCTTTGACTGGAGAATGGCAATTGCGGTGTTCTGCTCTGTTCCTGTTTCACTTCTCGTAATTCTTGGCAGCAAGCACATTCAGCGGCGCTTCAGCGAAAAGCAGGTGGCGTCCAAGCTGAATGCTTCCGGTCAGGTGCAGGAATATCTGGAAGGTATTAAGGTAATCAAAGCCTGTGGTCTGGACGGTTCCAAGTTTGAAAAACTTGATCAAGCATTGCTTCTGATGAACAAGCTGTCCATGAAGATGGAATTCGGCACGGGTATTTTTGTTACCGGAGCGCAGATGCTTCTTCAGGCAGGCATCGGACTTACCGTGTTTGTTGGTGCTAACCTTTTGACGAGGGGAAGTATCGAACTCATTCCGCTGCTTATGTTTTTGGTCATCGTCGTTCGGATCTACGGGCCGATCATGGTAGAATTTACCTTGCTGCCGGAGCTCTTTTACCATCGCATTTCCACCAAACGGATGCGAACGCTTATGACAGCACCCATTATGGAAGGAAACACGGAAACGAAACTCACTCAGTGGAATATTGAACTCGAGGGAGTAAGCTTTAGTTATAATACAAAAAATCCCGGCGCAGATTCGGTAATTAAGGATCTGACGGTATCGTTTCCTTCCGATGCCATCACCGCGCTTGTAGGCCCTTCGGGCTGCGGAAAAAGTACGGTATCCAGGCTCATTGCAAGGTTTTGGGACGTAAATAAGGGAAGGGTTAAGGTTGGCGGTGTAGACGTTAAGGACCTTGATCCGGAGCATTTGATGAGTTACATGTCATTTGTATTTCAGGATGTGGTGCTTTTCAATGACACGGTATATAACAATATAAAAATTGGAAATATGAATGCCAGTGAAGAGGAAGTGATTGCCGCTGCCAAGGCAGCCTGCTGTGACGATTTTATCAAAGAACTGCCAAATGGCTATCAGACCATGCTGGGAGAAAACGGCAGCACCCTGTCCGGCGGAGAACGCCAGCGAATTTCCATCGCCAGAGCGCTTCTGAAAAACGCGCCCATCGTTTTGCTAGATGAGGCCACTGCGTCCCTCGATCCGGAGAACGAGGCACTGATTCAACAGGCTATCTCCAGACTCATCGAAGGAAAAACCGTCATTGTAATAGCACATCGCTTGCGCACCATTGCAGGAGCAGATAAGATTGTTGTTCTTGAAGATGGAAAGCTTGCAGAAGAGGGAACCCATGATACCCTCATGGAGAAAAAGGGACTCTACGAGCGGCTTTACACCATCCAGCAGGAAAGTCTGGGGTGGAGTGTGTAGGAGCAATATTTCAAAAATGGAAACAGCCACTGCCGGCCGGCAGTGGCTGTTTCCATCGTAATAATCTTGGCATATAAAAGAAGGTATATACATCGGGTGCCAAGGCACAACAGGCCTGAAGCATCGATGCGTTTCATTATAGAAGTAGGGCAGCTTCTATAATAACGAAAGTAAATCGGGAATGGCAAGTCATATGCGCATCCAATTTCAGCGCTGCCTTGCATTCCTGTTTCCCTGATTTGCAGCGGCTGCTCAGTCTGATGGACCGATGCAATCACAGCCATCGTCTGACTGAGCAGATACCGCTGATTGAAGGGATATTGCATCGCCGGGTATGGACCGGCGCAGGCAGTCGAGGTTTATTTCGAAGCGGTAGCTTCTTCCCAGTATTTACTGGTGATCGTATTTTCAGAGAGATCTGCTGCATTTGTAAGCAGTCCGTATTTCAGGGCCAGATCGGCAGTTTGCTGAACGGCATCCATATCGATATAGCCGATCTTCGCAGGATCAAAGCCTTCCGGTGCAACGAGTTTTGCTACTTCTTTGGCCATGTAGATCTGGTGTTCCAGGGAAATGCTCTGGTCTTTTTCATATACAATCTTTCCGGCAGCTTCCGGATCGGCGCAAGCATCAGCCCAGCCTTTTATGGAAGCTCTCAGGAAGCGGACGAACAGATCTTCATTATCGGCAATCCAGTCTTTGGAGACGAAGAGGCAGTCTTCCAGCATGGCAACGCCTTCCTCATTCATATCAAGGACATTCAGGTCACTTTCCGAATAGCCTGCTTCCAGAACCAGTCCATATTCATTGTAGGTCATGGCGGAAGCGGCGTCGATTTCATCATTCAGAAGCTGATTCATGGTAAAGTCCTGCTGGACCAGTTCCAGATCCTTGTCTCTATCTAGTTTGTTTGCTTCCAGAAGGGCATAAATTTCATATTCATTTCCTCCGAACCAGGAACCGACTTTCTTACCTGCCAGATCAGCAGGGCTGTTAATTCC
>JAQSXD010000343.1 GCA_029266295.1 Bacillota bacterium
CTGCTCAGGATATCACTTTTGATCGCCTCAACTGTATAATGCTCATACATTCACTTCCACCTCCCCATAAATCGTTTTCAGGCTGGCCTGAATCTTTAGATTTCCATCAGCAAACGCGGCTGTTACATCCGAAACACTTGATATATAAGGGCAAACCAGCAAGCACTCCTCAACGTAACGCGCAGCTTCTGATTGTTTCAATTCCTCTGTGAAAGGTTGTCCAATCAGTGACTCCACTTCATTCCCATAATCCCACGTATAGATTTCATGCCGAAACCGCGGCGTATGAAGTGCTTTCCAGACCCATACCACCACCGCTTCTTTCCCAGAAACAATCATGGGAGATCCGCCTTTATAAATTGGAATATTGTTTATAAAGTCCCATTTGACCTCTTTAAAAAGCGGCATTACCTTTTCCCGTTCTGCCGTCTGCGGTTGAATACTTGGAAAAAGTGTTCTGCTCATACCTCCACCACCTTGCAGATTATTATGTATCGTTGTTCATTTTCAATAGGGATCAGAAGCAGCCTCTCTCCAGTCTCAAACTCTGTCAGGCTGCCGCTTTTTAAAAGTGCGTCCCCCTCCTGAATTGTTTGCGCCACATTCACCTTTAATGGTGCGGAGGTAATTACCTCTCCCAGCCGGATAAATGCGGGAACCTGTTTTTTCGCTTCCTCTCGAATGCCCCTTACCAAAGAAGTAAAAGGATTGTCTTCCACTTATTTCACCTCCCCAAACTGCAAATCGGAATCAGTCCCAGGCAAAGGAACTCATTCTTATTAGCCGAGCTTGCCCAAGTCCTTTTCGTCCATCATATTTTCGAAATTGAGAACCAGTTTATTGTAATACTGGCCGTTGGTCCACGTATGAACATCATTGTCGATATAAAAAAGACCGTATAATCCCGTATACGGTTCTTGAACAATTACAGCATTACCCGTGATATTAAGCGGACTTCCCAAATTCTCTACACTGATCTTTTGTGATACATCGTAGTCTGTCAGTATCTTCTCAGCTTCTTTCGCAGCGTCTTCATGATCCGCCTTTCTAAGATAGCTCTGCAACCGCCCGTAAAGTTTTACTGCTTCACTGTTTTCTTTTGTATCGATCAGCTGATCTTTCGAATTATAGATTCGGACCTGATTGATCATATTTTCAATACTTTCTGTGGTGGAAGCTGATATGAGATTTCTGCCGCCGCTTAAAATCAATGGATCATTTGCCATTCCTTTTTCTATCACATCGAGTTCGAGACCTCTGAACCTTATCTGATACTTTTTCCCCGTTTTGGCCGAGGCAATGGTGTATGCAGTTTGAATCATGCTGTAGAGATCCACACCTATAAAATTCCTGCTGATTTTCACCCCGGTTGTTGCAATGCGTCCCGGTGTAATACCAAAGTCAGCACAAATCCGTTTCGTGATTGCCTCCGGCGTCCAGTTGGGAAACTTATACACCGCTTCATTCCGCTTCAGATAGATTCCGTAATCGAAGCAGGTGACATTGATGCTGCTGCCGGATGTGCTTTTATGCTTTGAGAATACAATGCCGTTGAACAGTTCCAGGCCATCAAACACAACAGTCACCTTGTTGCCGAGTTCGCAAGAAACCACGGGAAGGTTGGTGTCTGTTGCAGAAGCAACCATGCTGAACTCCAGAGTTCTGGCACATTGCTGGAATTCCCCCGAGAGGGAGATACTCGGAACAAGCTGCGAAATATCCATTGTACCGTTTTTCCCTGTAATTGCGATTTTTATCATTGAAACCACACTCCTAAATCAACAAACTTTTGTCAGGAATTTTGATGCTCTGACCCGTGTAGATTAGGTTCGGATTTTTTATGTTGTTGTACTTTGCCAGTTTGGGATAGAGGGAAGCGTTGCCATAGTATTTTTTACAGATGGCGCTGAGCGTATCGCCTGATACGACCTTATGTTCCTTCGCAGCAGTATGTGCTGTTGCCGACTCGCGCGCATTGTTTTGTGTGCCCATCGATGGGTCAACGGTCGCTGTCAGAGTTCTATATTTTCGCAGTGAAATCGATGCATAAACATCTCTTGTCCCGTCCCGTTCGCCATATGCGATATCTTCGATCAGTACAGGGACATTTACCATGGTATCGGAGACGATGAAACGGATCACCTTTCTGGCGTCGCACCAAACCTCCAGCTCCTGAATGTACTTATACGGATCTGAATATATGAGGCTCTGAACGAATGGATAGGTTTTAGCTGGAAACATGCAATCAATTTTAAACGCACATAAGGTACCATAGCCCGCCAAATTGATATCGCCAAGGCCATGAATATTGATGGTTTCTATTTTCACTCCATGAGATACATTAAAGCTGCCCGGAGTAACAGGAAGAACAATTTCCTTGCTGGTATCCGGTTCTCTGAAGATAAATTTACGCAACCTAATTCCTCCCTTCTACTAAATATATTGATGGGTAAGGTACAAGGCTGCCAGCCGTGTACTGATCCATCTTGTTTTCTAATAAGCCATGACCATACGGGTCTTTTCGATCTCCCGGAATAATGCCCTGGCGATTTTCCCGATATCGGCTTCTTCCCTGACGGTGAAATTGTTTCCCGTAACGGTTACACCGCCGCCTTTTCCATAGCCGCGATTTTCACTTGCAGTCAGGACGCGTTCTCCTTCATGAAGCATGGCAGGGAAATTGTTGTAGGGGACGTAGCTCAGGCCATAGGCACTTGCTTTTACCCCATTTATATCATCTTTTGCATATGGATTATGATATCCTCCATAAGGTGCGAAAAACTTCGCGCCAAAAGCCTTATTCACAGATTCTCTGCCCTTAGTTAGCTCGTTTTTAATCTCATAGACATCTTGCCATCCTGCGTCATTTGCTTCTGCTGATGCCTGCAAATTCGAGATCAGTTCTAAGTCAGAGTCCTTAACTTTCTGAACTTCGTCATCACCAGCATATTCGTTTTCTGAAATCACCCCCGCCTCCATTTGCAGATTCTTCTTTTGAAGAGCATTTGTGTCCGAGTTTTTTAATTCTTCATTCATTGTTTTAAGGCGTTCTATAGATTCATCTGAATAACCTGTATTCTTTAGGTCATTAATTACATTTTGATCAAATTGATCTGCAACAAGGGCTTTTTTCGCTTCGATTTCATACGCATGCTTTTTATTTTCCAGGCCTGCCATGAAATCAGCGTATTCTGCATCGATTTCTGCATTCTTTTTACCTTCATCAGAGTTAAAAAAGGCGATTTGATCGTAAATATCTCCTTTATTTTCGTCATCGTTCAACAACTTATTAGTATAAGCATTTCCAGTAGCAAGTAAGTTCTCATCGTTAAGGCGCTTCAATTCGTTTCTTGCTTCAAGCAATATACTGTCTTCTGGTGCTTCACTCATTGAAAAGCTCGCGGCACTGGTAATCATATTGCTTCTTTCCTCGACGATTGCGTGGTATTGCTTCCCATAATAATCTTTAAATGCGTCGTCTTTTTTCGAGTAGTTTTCCAGTGCTCCATTGATAAGACCTATTCCAACCCCAATCGCAGCTCCAGTTAAGATTCCGGCAGCACCTGCAAAGGCACCCATCTGCGCTCCCATGAGTCCCATGGAAAAGGCATTGCTAACCATTGTGCCCCCCTCATCTCCAAGAGCACTTTTCGAATATACCGATACAGCTTTATTTGCAGTATCGATGATAGCCTCAGAAAACTGCTCTAGCCCAAGCTTTTTTATCTCGCCAGCCAAGCCGCTCTCCTGTACGGTTTTTTTCAACTTACCAAAACTTTTTTCCGCATTTTGATTACCCTGAACAATCTTTTCTGATTCCTTGGCCATATTTTTAGAACCAACACCATGTGCTATGTCATCCCGTAAGCTCTTTAAGGTGTCTCTAGAGTTATTAATCCCTGCGCTAAGATTCTCGAACCCTTTTTCAGCTTTAGATGTTTCGATTTTCAAGCCTTGATTAAAATGATTAAGAGTATTATTCAGCGCCTCCAAGTCCTTATTGAACTTCTGCGTATCACTTTGCATGTTCTTCAGGGTTTTGGTAAAGTTGTCCTGTGCCACAATCTCAATGCTGATTTTTCGTGCCATCGTTTCGCCTCCTCCCGATTTATTCGATCATAGAAACCTTGGTCATTGCTGTTCGCCAGCAGCTCACCCGATAAAGGATGGATTAATCCATGAATTTGTCCAATCCAATAGTCTTCATCCTTGTACGGTTTAGTCTACTTAAGGCTCTATTTATCTACTATTTTCCAGTTTAAACAACTGGTCTCGCGGCGTTTATCAAATCATCCATATGTCTTTCGAAAAAGGCCCTTATTACAACCTTGTCGCCCGGAGGCAGGTTGTAATAAGCGCCTGGCAGGATGTGATGCCGCGAAAACAGGTAATACATGACCTGGGTTTCCGGATCTTCATCTATTTTTTTTTAATTTCTTCAATCGTGGTAGCTCGATAACCGGACAGCAGTTCAACAGCTCTGGAGATATCCTCAATTTCACCGGGCAGGAGCATTGCTTTTACCAGTTCGGCAGGAGTTGATGCCTTGTATTTTTCCTGCAATTCACGGGATTTCAG
>JAQSXD010000344.1 GCA_029266295.1 Bacillota bacterium
ATATCGGCAAAATTAAACGGTTCCTCTTTCCACCAGTGAATGTTTGAGAATAATCCTTGATTCTTCACTAGCTGCTTGATCGCCGCCACTATGCTTCATTGATCTGCTTTTCTTTTCGATCATCTCGATCAGAAGTCTTGCAGCTTCCTTTCCGATATCCTTGATTGGCTGGTGGATTGTTGTCAGTCTTGGCCGAACCACCTGACTGATTTCAATATCGTCAAAGCCGATGAAGGAAATATCCTCAGGAACTCTCAAACCTTTATCATAAGCGCAGTCCATGGCACCTACAGCCATTTCATCACTGACGCAGAATACTGCGGTGGGATGCGCTCCGGTACAAAGAAGCTGTTCCATGGCTTGGTAGCCATGATCAACACTGCAGGGACACTGTGTTAAATATTCCTCTTTCATCGTGAGACCATGATCTCTCATTGCTTTTTCATACCCTTCTTTTCTCAGGATACCAAGCGCAGTGCAATCACCATAAATCAATCCAATCTCTTGATGACCTTTTTCGATCAGATGAGTGACTGCATCATAAGCAGCTGAGATCTCATCGATCCCTACAAAAGGAATTCCCGGTACTTCAAGTGGTACGCTGGCAAGAACCAGGGGTGTGTTTGTCATCTTTTGAAATTCATTTAGTTCTTCTATCGTATTTTCGTGCAGCAGGATAATTCCATCAACATGTCTCTCGAGCATCAGGTTAAAATACTTCTGCTGTTGTTTCATATTTCGGTAAACGTTGCAGATCATCACACCATAATCCGCCTGTGCAGTAACTTCTTCGATTCCTGAGAGTAGCTGCGCGTGAAAGGAATTGGATACATCCGGAACAACAACCCCGATGAGATTTGTCTTTTTCAAGATCAAACTCCGTGCGATGCTGTTGGGCTTATAATTCATCTGCTGCACCGCATCATAAACCCTTTTCTGAAGATCGGGGCTTACGGGCTTGGATCCATTCATTACTCTCGAAACAGTTGATATGGACACTCCGGCCTTGCGTGCGATCATCTTGATGTTTGGCATGGCAATTCTTCCTTTCAACTTTGATTATATGGGAAAACATTTTCCTGTCAATGAATTTTCGGAAAATGTTTTCCTAAACATCATGTGGAAATCATTGGAATTACAAATATATGGGAAATCCGCTCTGTTTTTTAGAAGACTATTTTATTTCTGTTTCTTCATCTGCGGCTAGAATTGCTTTAATCGCGATGGCACATTCGATCCGCTTCTTTTCAAGGTCACAGCCCAATTCATAGGGTTTCATGATATCATTGTTCATATTGTACGCATTGGCATGACAACCGCCGCTGCAATAAAACTTTGCCCAGCAGGTTCTGCATTTTTCCTTATTATAAATATGCGCCCGGTTAAACGTATCATACCAGCTATTTTTGAACTCACCAGCATTCAAATTACCAAGCTTGAATTCAGGATTTCCTACGAACTGATGACATGGATAGATGTCTCCTTCCGGAGATACCGCCACATATTCTGTTCCTGCGCCGCAGCCGGACACCCGTTTTACAACGCAAGGTCCCTGATTCAGATCAACATTATAATGGAAGAACTCAAATTTCCTGCCCTCTTTTGCATATGCAAGATATAAATCTGTGAGACGATCATATTCCTCGCAGATCCGATCCCGATCCTCTTCCAGCAGTGCATAGCTCATGGATGGGTCTGTGACTACAGGTTCTACCGACACATTTTTAAAGCCTTGGTCCACCAGATGCTTTACATCCTCTGAAAAGTCAAGATTTTCACGGGTGAAGGTTCCTCTTACGTAATACGTACCCTTTCTCTTCTCAACAAATTTCAAATAATTGTTGGTAATGATATCGTACGTACCCTTATCATTCACTGTTCTGCGCATGTTATCGTTGACCTGGGGTCTGCCATCTATGCTCAGAATGACGTTGTCCATATTTTCATTGATATAAGCCGCTTTTGCATCATCCAGAAGTAGACCATTTGTCGTTATGGTAAACCTGATGTTTTTGCCATAAGAGTTTTCAGCTTCTCTACCATATGAAACCAAGGCTTTCACGACTTCAAAATTCATTAACGGTTCGCCGCCAAAAAAGTCGATCTCCAGATTTCTTCTGGATCCGGAGTGCTGAAGCAGGAAGTCGATGGCCTTCTTTCCGGTTTCGAGAGACAGTAAGGACCTTACTCCTTCAAAGGCGCCCTTATCACCGAAGCAGTACTTACATGTCATATTACAGTCATGCGCAACATGGAGACACATGGCTTTAATGACTGCTCCCCTTCCCTCGAGCATATCCATGGTAACTTGTGAGTCATCCGCATACAGCATTCCATTTTCCTCAAGGTAGGCAATATCTGTCATTGCTTCCTCAAGGTCCGCTCTGCTGTACTTTGATCCTAGAATCTCATAGATTTCTTCGGCAGCACGTTCTTTGTAGTGGTCCAGAATATCGTAAATGATGTCGCCCACAACATGGATTGCACCGCTATTGATATCCAAAACGATGGATTGATCCTTGTATTGATATTTATGAATCATTTTTTTCCTCTTAATCTCCAAAGAGACCATATTCCAGGTCTCCGTAAATATTTTTATGCTGAAAGAGAAAAAAACAGCAACGCTGCTGTTTTTTTGATTGGTTTAAACTATCTGCGCCTTGTATTTTCACATTCCTGATTGGCTACCGTGCAGGATGTTTTGCAGGCAGACTGGCATGATGTTTGGCATTCACCGCAGCCCTTGCTTGCCGTATTCTTTAAGGTCGGTTTTGCGATTGTCTTGATATTTTTCATGTATGTAACCTCCTATTTCCTATTCATTCAGCTCTATGGCCTTATTTTCATGAAAAGCTGAAAGATCAAACTTCAGCCTCATATAAGATTACTAGAAAACCTTTGAATTGTCAATATAGTAGATGCTTGGAATCAGGGAAATCGATTCATTTTTTACTGGTATTTTCATTTCTATTGAGTAGGATTTTGAAATGCGATCATAATAATATCATACTGTTAGGATACTGAGATTATGTGAAAAATTAAAACAGGAGGCGGTTATTATTACTAGACTTGAAACAGCGTATCATAATATCCTGAGGTCTGTTTTTGCAACAGTAAATCCATTAAAAAAGGTAATCATTAAAACGGAGTGTCAGGTACACAAATATATCAATTTCCATGCACTGAATATTTTAAGAAACGATAAGTTTCTGGAGCAGCATGCCTTCTTTCAAAATTATATCGAGGAGATCAATAAGGGCGCCGTCTGGGCAGATCAGGATTTTAAAAGTTCCAATCACTTTTATAACCCTTATAAAAAAAAAATTGTCTTTACGGAAGAAGCAACGCTTTAGCACTTGCGGTGGACTATTATGCCGATGCAATTTTGTCCTGGCGCAAAGGAGATTCTGCCCGATCGATGTTTTACTTCGGCGCTGCAATTCATCTGATTCAGGACATGACGATTCCTCAGCATGTCAACATTCGGCTGCTTGACGATCACAGGCAGTTCGAAAACTATGTCAAACGTACCTACGAAAGCGTCAAGGCATTTCAAGCGGAAAGCGGCGCTTATCTTCTGAGTACCATTGAATTCTATATTAAATTTAACGCTCGTATTGCACTTAAGATTTATAAGAGATTCCGGACAATCAAAAACGATGAAATCAGATTCTACAGGATCACAAAATGCACCCTTCCCCTAGCGGAACGAACAACAGCCGGTGCGATGATGCTATTTTATAATAAAATCCACGAATAAAATAGAAAAGATTCGGTGTTGCGTAAGCATCGTCCGAATCTTTATATTTTTTTCAAACCAACTGACTCTTTCACTAACTTCAAAAACCAGTCGATCAGATGTGCGCACGGAATAAATCAGTCTTTCTTTAGCTTATCTGTCAACTTATATAAAAAATCTTGAATATTTGATACAATCGTCGTTACTTCAAGGCTCCCTCTGTCTCTGAGTTTATTCAGAACGAATTCAGAAACGTCAATGGCGTAGATATATACCGGCCTGACCTCTCCATTCACGACGGTATAGGATGGCGTCAGGTTTCCCGTTGCGATGGTGTGCAGCTGTGTGGCTAGGCAGACAATGGTTGTGGCCTTTTTTGTGTGCTCACGCATGGCATCCTGAACAGAAGACATGTCGTCAATAACGTCGCGCAGCGGTCCGTCATCTCGAATGGAGCCTGCAAGAACAAATGGAATTTCATTCTTGACACAGGAATAGATCAAACCGTTATCAATTCCAAGATCCTTTACTCCTTGATGGATCGAGCCTGATTTGTTGATCATATTGATTGCATCCAAATGGTGGTAATGTCCATTGTGAATGTTTTCTCTTGTGCTGATGTCTTGCCCCAGCGCCGTTCCAAATAAAGCACCTTCCAAATCATGGGTGGCTACTGCGTTTCCTCCGAATACAGCATGGGCAAATCCGTGATCAATGATATATTCCATAGCTTTTCTGGCACCAATATTGAAGATCGCAGCTGGTCCCAGTACCCATACAATATATCCGTTATCCCGATCGTGACGCAGAAGTTCAACCAAATTATTATAGTCCAC
>JAQSXD010000345.1 GCA_029266295.1 Bacillota bacterium
GGATTCCCTGCTGAAAACAGTGGCAGATAGGATGGGATTAATTCCTTTTTCATTGCGACTGATATCTCGCGGTAAATCGGTATCTGTGTGATTTCACGTATGCCGATGAGAGGTGACCGGATACTCTTGGCCACAATAGAAGGCAGTAGCGTAATGCCTTCACCGCGCCCAACATAAGTGAGTAGCGATTCAGTTAGATCCAGCTCCATCACGATGTTCGGGGTAACCTTCATCTGGTTGCATTGCTTTCGTATCGAGGCGCGGATGGTACAAGGGTCCTTGTAAAGCACAAGTTTTTCGTTCATCACAAGATCCATAAAGCTGACATCTTTTTGAGAAGATAGGCGGTGCCCAATAGGAAAAACCGCATAAAGCGGCTCTGTCATGAGGGGAACAACTGCGACACTCGCCTGCGGCTCCGCATTCGACAGCAGCGCGATATCAAATATTCCCTTTTCCACGCCGGTCACAAGATCTTCATTAGAGAGCCGTGTATCTACTGTCACTTGATTTTTCCCGTTGGCACGCAGCCTCTCCATGTAGGCAGGAAGAAAATAGGTAACCAGGTTGGCAAGGCCGCCAATGCGCAGTTGCCTGACCTCACCAAAATGTAGAATCTGTTCTACCGTATGGTCAAAATCATTTAAAATTCCGGTCATCTGCTCATAAAGATATTTTCCCTGAGGCGTCGGCTCCACACCGTCATAGTTTCGCTTCAACAGTTTGCATCCCAGGCTCTGCTCAAGGTTGCGCAGTTGCTTCGAAAGAGATGGCTGTGAAACGTAAAGATGCTCGGCAGCTTTGTTCAGGCTGCCGTATTGGACAATTTCCAGAAAATATCGAATTTGTTCAAGACTGATCATTTTTAACCCTTTCCTGTAGTTATGCGTTTCAGCTATATCCATCATGCAAAAGAGAGATTATACAAAACCCGAAACATGGGTTACACTAAATACAGATCATTCATCAATGACACTATACCATTGTCCGATTCCTTTGTCTATATGGAAATCGGCGGAGAAAGAGGTACTTAAATGAAAGTCATCGGCTTTAACGGGAACCAACATCCGACTTTAGATAAGCAAAGCACAGCTTACCAAAATCATTATTATAAATCAATCTATCATAAAGTGAACAGAATTTAAAGGGGGATTACACCATGAAAAAAGAAATCGAAGTATTTGATTATGCCGGCGATATTTTGAAATCGCTCAAAACAGGCGCCTTGCTGACTACAAAGGCAGGAGAGAAGATCAATTCCATGACCATTGGTTGGGGCACGATCGGAATCGTGTGGGGCAAACCGATCTTTATCGCTTTTATAAGGGAAAATCGCTTTACCAGACATCAACTGGAAACTAATCCCGAATTCACAGTCAATATTCCGTATGGAGACTTTAGTAAAAAAATACTAGGCATCTGCGGGACGAAATCAGGGCGTGATCTGGATAAAATTGAGGAACTTCAACTAACTCTTGAAATACCTGATGTTGTATCTGTCCCTGCCATCAAGGAACTTCCTTTAACACTTGAGTGCAGGGCTTTGTACAAACAAAAGCAGGATGAACATGCGATTGCAGAAGAAATCAAGAAGGCATTTTACCCACAGGATGTGGATAGCTTTTACCACGGTGAGAATAAGGATTTTCATATCGCTTTTTACGGGGAAATCGTCAGTGCATACATTATTGAATGAAAGTTTCCCATGTAATACAAAACACGATTTGGCATACGAAAGGAGTACAGAATGAAGAGACAACTTAACAAGCAAAAAATCTTGGTGATAGGCGGGTCGAAGTATCTGGGTTTGGCGATCGCACGGCAGGCGAGCGAAGCCGGAGCGGAGGTAGTTATAGGTGCACGCAATCTTGAAAAGGCTGCTCAGGTAGCCGCACAGCTTCCAGGGGCAAGTGCAATTTATATTGATATTGCAGAGGAAAACACGATTGTCGCCGCAGCATCCAGGCTGGGGCATGTCGATCATGTGATAATAACCGCGTCCGCACATCATAACGTGTCGGTCAAAGACCTGGAACATGATAAAATAGTCGCCGCGTTTGAAGCGAAAGTGATAGGCCCCATGCTCTTGGCAAAGCACTTTGCTCCGATTCTTTCTCCGACGGGCTCGATTCTTTTATTCTCCGGTGTAGCTGCGTGGAAACCGTTTCCCGGCTATTCGGTGATGGGAGTGACCAATGGAGCGGTTGCTTTTCTGGTTTCCCATCTGGCAAAAGAACTCGCACCCATTCGCGTTAATGCAATTTCTCCAGGGATCACAGATTCCGGTACTTGGAACTCTCTTGGGGAACAAGATAGAAAAGAGTTGCTGGAAAGCACTGCGGCAGCCAGTTTAGTCGGGCGGGCCGGTACAGCCGATGATATTACGGACACTGCCATATGGCTGCTTGGAGCGGGAAATGTTTCCGGCGAGACCATTCATGTGGAAGGAGGCGCAAGACACACATGACAAAGAATTCTTATCTGTTTGATCAAAAGGTTGTATTGGTAACGGGCGGCGGCAGCGGCATGGGCCGAGCCATTGCACAAGCATTTTTAGACAATAATGCCAACGTCGCTGTTGTAGGACGGCGACTGGATGCATTACAGGAGACGTTAGCTTCTTATCCGAAAGAGCGCACTCTTGCGATTTCCATAGACATTTCCGAGCCGCAGGCAGCCGCACAAATTGTGGCTGCAGTGCTGGAGCATTTTGGTCGTCTTGATGTAGTGGTAAGCAATGCCGGCGTTTATGCGGGTGGAGATATTGTGGATATGGACAAAAGGAATTGGGAACAACTGCGCTCGACTAATATAGATGCATTTTTCTATCTTGCCCAAGCTGTTTATCCGGCATTACAGGAGACACGCGGTACATTAATTGCAACTTCGTCGGTATCCGGACTGAATGGGGATTGGAAACAAGCCGCATATAATGCCACCAAACATGCTGTCAACGGCTTTGTCCGTTCCTTAGCGTTGGATTGGGGCGAAAAGGGTGTTCGTGTGAATGCTATTGCTCCGGCCTTTACCCTAACTGAGATGACTGCAAAAATGGCAGGTTCGCCGGAACATCTTGCTCCGTTTGTTAATCGAATTTCTCTAGGGCGCCCGGGGCAGCCGGAAGATGTAGCTCCGGCTGTGCTGTTTTTGGCTTCACCCGATGCCGCCTACATCACGGGCGTTGTGCTGCCCGTTGACGGAGGTACCAGCGCCTCTACCGGTCAGCCCCATGTAGTGTGAGTAGAGATGGTTTCATCTTAATTGAAAAATGGGAGTTTACGGTGGGACTGGTAGAATTTAGAACATACTGAGATGTACAGGCTAAGAAAGATTGATGAATAGGATTCGTTCGACACCTATGAAATAAAGCCGGGATATTGGGAAAGCAAATCGCAATAATAATCAGTTCAAAAAAGTAAAATAGTGGTTCGAAGGACAAATACGTCGGCTTGGCCAAATTAAAAGGCATTAGGATAGTAAATCTTAATGCCTTTGTTTTTATATCTTTAACTACGAGATAATATTCTTCAACATCTGCAAAGTTAAAGGTTTGTCTGAGTGGGGAAATATAAAGGATCACACAGGCACACGATAAAATCGCTACCCAAGTAATTTTGCACTGGTACTTCCAATCCCAAAGGCCAGCTCGCAGAGATATCAATCGGAAACCTCGATGGCTTGGATTTTCCCTAACGGAAGCAGAAATGAAAACAATTTTCTAAGTGGTTTAGCACTAGATATGTGAGATTAAAATTATAAACATTATGTGCAGCTCAAATGGCAGGGGAGACGATACATTGTGCTCATAATCTCACCGATAGATTAACTCATGATTGAATTTCTTTAAGGTGTTGCAAATGGATGCCAATGTGACCTATTCCTAAAATAACGACGGAAATCAACAGCCAAATTACTTTTCCATAAACTCCAAGGAAAAAGAAAGCAACAACTGGCAATGTCGCACCTGCAACAGGTATACCGAAAAGGCTACTGTAAAAATCTTTCAATGTCTTTGTGCTTTTAAAGTAGCGTATCCACCAGCATTCGTATAGGATCATGAGTATGACAGCCACAATTAACCAGAAACTCCAAGTCGACCAACGGTGAATATTAAAGTCAGAAAACGCAAGAGTCGTGCATGTAACACAAACTTGACCTACTCTTTCAAAAATAAGTAATACTTTGTTCTCGTTCTGATCGGTGTATTCCTTGGGCTGATGCTTTGTCCATATCAGGTTGGGAACTGTTAGCATCAGCAGAAAAATAAAACCAACATAAGAAAAGCCCCAATGTCCCATATGTATTTCTCCGCTAAATTTCTGCTTATTTGGATGTTAAGCCAATTAAGTTGTAGTTGTTCAATTTTACATTTACTGGTCTAATAAGAAGTTGGGAAGGATCTATGTACTACCATTACGTTACTATCATGCTATAAACTTAACCACGTCTTCATAACATTTAACTTTTTTCACAATAAAATACTTCATGAATTCTTTCGTCCACATGTCCATTTCATCTTCTATTTCATTCACCTCATTCATAATGAACACAACCTTTTTGCAGCCCGTC
>JAQSXD010000346.1 GCA_029266295.1 Bacillota bacterium
ATAACAATTAATCACACAGTCAGGAAACGCTGATTGAATGGAGAATCAATCAGCGCTTCCCTAAAAAAGGAGCGAGAGATTAATCATGATTAAGCTTACCAAATTGAACAAGAACAACAATGAAACGTTCATCTTGAACTGCGAGCTTATTGAAACCATTGAGGAGCGGCCAGATACGACCATTCGTCTCGTCAACGGGAAACATTTTGTTGTAGCGGAAAGCTCCGCTGAAGTGATCTCAAAAGTTGTAACTTTTAAAAGGAGCATCTACAGCAGATAAACAAACCAACAAGGAGTATTTATAAATGGAATTCAGCGTTCTGATAGGCTACATCGCAATTATACTTGCACTGGTTTTCGGTATTGTTTTTACAGAAGATGGAATCAGTTTTGCCCTCATCCAAAACTTCATCAACGGGCCAAGTGTATTTATAACCATTGGAGGGACATTTTTTACACTGCTTGCGGCCTTCCCGTTCAAAAATTTTAAGAATCTAAATAAGCATCTGAAATTGATTTTTGGAAAGGATCAAAAGGATCCTTATGAATACATCGAGATTATAACGGAGCTCTCCAGAGAAGCAAGAAAAAAGGGTTTGTTGTCTTTGGAAGAGAAGGCACTGACCTTCGAGGATGAATTTCTAAAGGAGAGCGTACTGCTTATTGTAGATGCAATCGATTCCGATAAGCTTAAAGTCTGGTTTGATCAAAAAATGGCCAACATAGACAGAAGAAATGAGGAAGAACTGAAATTTTACCACTTGGGAGCGGCTTTGGCTCCGGCCTTTGGTATGATCGGTACCCTTATCGGTCTTGTTAATATGCTAAAAGCCATGAATCTAGACGGCGGACCTCAGGTTCTGGGTGAAAATATGTCTGTGGCACTGATCACAACGTTTTACGGCTCCCTAATGGCGAATTGTTTATTTATCCCAATGGCAAATAAAATTGAAATGGCACATGAGAGAGAGAGACTCTATAAAGAGTTGATCATAGAAGGGGTAATTTCAATAAAGGAAGGGGAGAACCCTAAATTTATACATGAAAAGCTTCTGAATTTCCTGGAAGAGAATGAAAAAGGACCCCGTTCGGACGGCGAACGCAAAGGTCTCTTCAAAAGAAAGAATAATGAATAAGCAAAAGAAGATCAGATATCAGTGTAGATGAGAAATTCAATGCGAATGGAAAATTACAAGAAAGTTGATAAATAATGAACAGGAAACGAAGAAGTAATAAAGTTAATAAAGATGCATGGCTCAATACCTACGCAGATATGATTACACTGATCCTGGTATTTTTCATCCTTCTTTATTCGATGTCCACCATCGATCAGGAGAAATACCGGATGCTGGTGGAGGCTTTTACCGCTGATCCTGCAACGCTGGAGCAGATTAAACAGATGAACACGGATCATGAGAATCAAGGGGGATCCTCAGATAGCGAGGAGCAGAACGATGGTCAGGATGCCCAAAGCGAAAGTGAAAAAATAGATAACCTGGATAAGCTGTATGAATATCTCAAAAACTATGTTAGTGAAAATAACCTTCAAAATTCGGTTCAGATAGAAAAGGGAAAAAATCTAGTCTATGTCAGGTTCATGTCTTCCTTATTCTTTGAGGCAGACCGGGCCGTTTTGAGATCTGGCGGGACCGAAATCCTTGATTATGTGGGCAAGGCACTTGGCGAAGTAGAGCCATATATAAAATTTATCCGCATAGACGGACATACGGCGGAAGCGGCTCCCGGTACAAGCACGGTAGATAATAGAGGATTATCCACAGACAGAGCAAATGAAGTACTAAGATATTTGGAAACCCGCTACATTCATGAACCCTCAAAGATGATGGCAGTGGGATATGGGTACTACCGGCCCGTTGCGCCCAACGACTCTGAAGAGAACAGAGCAAAGAACAGGAGAGTTGAAATTCTCATCGCGCAGCAAGATACGCTTCAGGATGAGCTTGATAAAATTTACAGTCTTGATTACGGTACAAGTTCAGGACAGGACAACGAGTAGGAGATAGCATTATGAGTGAAATTCTTTCCCAAAGTCAGATTGACAGCTTGCTGAACAGTTTGACAAGTGGTGCGAAGGAAATGGAACCTCCGGAGCAAAATGCGGGGAAAAAGGTGAAGGATTATGACTTTAGAAGTCCGAAGCTTTTTACGCGGGAACAGCTGAAGTTGTTATACAGCATTTATGAAAACTATGCCAGAATCCTATCCTCACATATCACCGGTATTCTGCAGACCTATACCCTTGTAGAAATCATTGAGGTAGAGGAACAGCAATATTATGAGTTCAATAATGCATTGCCAGACTCAGTGTTGATCGGCACCATCGATTTTTCTCTGAAAGAAGATCACAATGAAGAAGATCTGGTGCTCATGGATATTTCAAAAGACATCGGCTTTTGCTGTATCGATCGGCTTTTGGGGGGGGCAGGAAAACCCTTGGAGGCAGATCGTGAGTACACGGAGATCGAGATTGGTATTCTTGAGCATTTAATGCGTGGTATGGTAAATCTGATGAAAAATGTCTGGGTTGATTATCTCGAAGTAGCGCCCAGGATGATCAAGGTAGAAACCAATGCCAGAATTCTCCAGGGAATCAGCGCAGATGAAAACGTCGTAATTGTGGTAATGAATTTTATGCTCAATGAGACACAGGGAAAAATGAACATCTGCATCCCGGCAACGACTTTGGAGACCATGTTCCGAATGAAAAATGCATTGGGGAAAAGGAAGGAACGAAGAGATCAACTGCTGGAGGCTCAAAGAAAAAAAGATATCCTCAGCGAAATCAGTCAATCAGAGCTGGAAATTACAGCGATCCTGGGATCGATTGAGGTTATGTCAAGAGATTTGATCGATCTGGAGGTCGGAGACATCATTAAACTGAACAAACCTGAAAGCTCCATGGTGGATCTGGCTGTGGGAGAGACAGTATGGTTCCGAGGAGAGATGGGATCCTACAACAAGAAGAGAGCCATCGCAATCAGGGAACCGATTAAGAGAGGAAGTGACCATATCAGATGACAAATGACAATGAAAATTACAATCTGACACCGATGGAGATCGATGTCATCGGTGAAGTAATGAATATCAGTATGGGCGCGGGCGCTACGGCGATGTCCACCATACTGGACAGAAAGGTCAGCATTACAACTCCGCGAATAGAAACCCTGGGAATTGAGGAATTTGAATTTTCTTATTTGGAACCAGTGATCGGAGTTCTGATAAAATATGTTGAAGGTATCGACGGAACCAATGTCCTGCTGCTGAGAGAGGAAGACCTGAAGAAGATTCTTGGAAACCTTCTTTCCATGGATCCGGCGGAGATGGTAGAGCTTGATGAAATTGGACTGAGTGCCGTTTCGGAGATCATGAATCAGATGATGGGTTCAGCGGCCAGCGCACTGGCATCCTTCTTAGGGCAGATCATCAACATATCCCCTCCGGAGATTCTGGATACGACAGAAAATGTTAAAACGATCTTCTCTCTAACAGGAGATTCGCTGGTAAGCATAAAATTCAATCTTAGTATTGATGGATTGGTAGACAGCGAATTCATCAGTGCGATGGATCCGCAGCTAGCGAAAAAAATCGTAAAGATGTCTCTTGGAGCTAGCGAAATGGAAGATGAAGCTTCGGACGTTGCAGCAAGTGCGCCTGAGACAAGCTATGCAGATACGCCCCAAGCGGCAGCACCGGCTCAGACTCCTCCAGCATATGCTCCTCAAACTGCACAGGTTCCCCAGGCCCCGCCCGGGCAGACAGCACCCCAGGCTCATTATGCACCACCGCCACAAATGCAGCCTATGCAGGAGATGTCGTATCAACAACCGATGTATTACGGAGAGCCGTCGGCACCGCAGATGTATATGGATCCAAGGGCTGCAATGGTTGACCAGGCTCCGAAGCAGCAAGTGCAGGCAACCCCCTATAACTATAAGCCATTGGGGATTGCACAAAAAGCCGCCGAACTCGGTATCGATGACAACAATCTTGAGCTGATTATGTCTGTTCCAGTTCAAATTACCGTCGAACTCGGGAAGACGAAAAAGAAGATCAAGGATATTGCGGAGCTTACAGTTGGGAATATTGTTGAACTGAACAGGCAAGCCGGTGACCAGGTTGACGTGGTAGCCAATGGACGCCTGATCGCAAAGGGAGACGTTGTCGTTGTGGATGATAACTACAGCGTAAGAATAACAGAAATCATCAAGGCGAAGGATACCAACGCCGAAGCAAATAAATAACTGATAATTAAAACAAGAGAGGTAAATGAAGATGGCAAAGATTTTGATAGTTGACGACGCAGCCTTTATGAGAATGATGGTAAAAGACAATCTGAAAAAGGCAGGATACACCGATTTTCTTGAAGCAGGAGACGGGCAGGATGCGGTAACCAAATATACGGAAAATAATCCCGATATGGTTCTGCTGGACATTACTATGCCGGTTATGGATGGCATTCAGGCGCTTCAGGCGATCAAGCAGATCAATCCCCAGGCGAAGGTAGTCATGTGCTCCGCAATGGGACAGGAAGGAATGGTAGTAGAAGC
>JAQSXD010000347.1 GCA_029266295.1 Bacillota bacterium
CATTGCACCAGACAGCGGAAATGGGAACCTATTTTGAAGTCAGGTGCCGGGAAAGGATGGAGAGAATATGTATTTTGGAATGTTTGACCCGACAATCATCATATTGATACCGGCGATGATTTTCACCATGTATGCGCAAAGCAAGGTGAATTCCGCCTATAATAAATACGCAACGGTAAGAAACCGAAGAGGAATGACCGGTGCTCAGGCTGCGAGAAGAATTCTCGACAGTAACGGTCTGCAGGATATTCCTATTGAGGTAACCAATCAAAGGTTGGGTGATCATTATCATCCAGGTAAGCGCATCATGCGCTTGTCACCACGAGTGTACAATGATCCTTCTATAGCGTCCGTCAGTATTGCTGCACATGAAGCAGGCCATGCAATTCAGCATGCCGAAGGGTATATCCCTCTTCGGTTCAGAGGAATTCTGGCGCCGCTGGCAACGTTTTCGTCAAGACTTGCCTGGCCCATTTTAATCGTTGGTTTGATGATTATCGGAGCAGGAAACCTCTATCAGGGAAATATGATCTTTACGATCGGTATCATCTTGTACACTTTGGCAGTTCTATTTCAATTAATTACGCTGCCGGTAGAGTTCAACGCAAGCAAAAGAGCAATAGCTCAGATGAACGATTTAGGAATAATTTATGTGGAAGAGACCGCAAGTGCCAAGAAGGTACTTTCTGCAGCTGCTTTGACTTATGTCGCCGCATTGGCTGCTGCTGTAGCGACTCTTCTGAGAATATTAGCGCTAAGGGGGCGTCAGTGAAATGGATAAAAACAGAAGAACTGCATACTTTACACTACTGGATGTCGAAACAAAGAACTCCTATTCCCATATCTCATTGAACCATCATATCATCAGCGGAAAGCCGGATGCTCCGTCTTTTGTCAGGGAACTGGTTTATGGTGTTTTGGAGAATAAGACCTATTTAGATTATATGATTGAACATTTCATAAAAACCCCTGTTGCTAAAATGAAGACAAGCGACCTCATCGTATTAAGAATGGGATTCTATCAGCTGAAATTTCTGAGCGGTGTACCGGAGTATGCTGCAGTCAGTGAAAGTGTTGATTTGGCAAAGAGATTCTGCAAGGGCAGAGAGGGTTTTGTTAATGGTGTGCTGAGAAGTTTTGTTCGGGCAGGAAAAACGGTGGAACTTCCCGATCGTGCTGCTGATGAGGTGAAGTATCTTTCCATTAAATATTCCTATGAGCCTTGGATCATAGAGCTGTGGATGGAACAGTATGAAACGCCATTTGTAGAGGAACTGCTAGAAGCGGGAAATACCACGCCAGCTTTAATTGTGCGGGTCAATCGGCTTAAAACTACCAGGGAGGATTTAAAGAGAAGACTCGTCGCCAAGGGGTATCTTGCAGAGGACGGAGTTCTTTGCAAGGAGGCGCTTCATGTGGAGGGACGCGGACTGCTTGAAGGAAAACTATATCAGAACGGGATGTTTTCTGTTCAGGATGAAAGTTCGATTCTTGCTGTTAACCTTCTCGACCCACAGTCAGACGAACTGGTTATGGATGTTTGTGCAGCACCTGGCGGAAAAACCTTGGCAATCGCTGAAAAGATGGGAAACAGAGGCGAGATTGTCGCATGGGATATCTACAGACGGAAACTGGCAATTATCGATAAGGAAGCAGAGCGATTGGGTGTGACCAATATTACAACGAAGACCTGGGATGCCACAAGAGTGGATTCTTCCATGATCGAAAAGGCTGACCGAGTACTTGTGGATGCTCCTTGCTCAGGCCTTGGAGTAGTAAAAAACAAACAAGAGAACTCGAAGAACTTCCAAAGAAGCAGCTTGCGATTCTTTCTGCATCCTCCAAGTATGTGAAGCCCGGTGGGGTGCTGGTTTACAGCACTTGTACCATTTCTCACAACGAGAATCAAAAAGTCGTGAAAGAGTTCTTAAAAAAGAATACTAGCTTCAGCAAGGTTGAAGAGCTTCAGCTTCTTCCGAATATCAACAACACGGATGGATTCTTTATTTGTAAAATGAAGAAAGATGAAAGCCTAATCGGAGACTGATGAAACTCGGAACTGGATGAAACTTTGACATTTCATTTGTTTTTATATATAATAACTACGCAAGGATGGAGCTGCCGCCAGTAATGTAGTTTTTATGGCGTAGGTGAAATTTCTTGCAAAGTGATGATACAAGCATCGGATCAATAGGGGAAGCTTATGACACAAGTGGGATTTAAAACTGACAAAGGCAGAAAGAGAGGGAGAAATGAAGACTCTCTTTTCGTCATGCCAAAAGAGGAGATTTATATTGTTGCTGACGGAGTCGGCGGCCAGAATTCAGGGGAACTGGCTAGTACAATGGCAGTGAAAGGCATTGCTGAATACATAAAATCGCGGCCATTAAAGGGCGCTGAAAACGAAGATGAACTGCGGAGTTACTTTCTGGATTGCATGAGATTAGTGAATGACTTGATTTATCAGGCTTCTAAGCAGTCTCCTGAAAATGCAGGAATGGCTACTACCGCAGTGCTTCTTTATCTGAACAAAAGAACTGCTTATTTTATTAACATTGGTGACAGCAGAGCCTATATTTACAGAGAGGGGCAGATCAGCCAGGTTACCGAAGACCATACCTATGTAAATGAATTAGTGAAAGGCGGCTCAATTACAAGAGCAGAAGCGGAAAACCATCCGCAGAAAAATATGATAACAAGGGCGCTGGGAGGAGATGATAAGGTCCTTCCAGATTTTTATCGATTGGATACCATCAAGGGTGATATCATCATTCTATGTACTGATGGCCTTTATGGAGAGGTGACTGTGGAAGAAATCTGCAGCATGGCAGCAGTGACAAGTTCCATGAGCACTTTGAGCAGGAAGCTGGTCGAACGTGCCAATGAGAACGGTGGACATGACAACATAACAGTAATTTGTTTGAAGATATAATGGTATGCACAGAGGAAAGCGTTAGAACGGTCGCCACGATTGAGATGCAGTATTCACTGCAAGGAAGCGACCATTGCAACATGAAAACATTTATGACAGGAGGATTAACACATGAGTAGTAGAATACTTGCTGGCAGGTATGAATTACTTGAAAAGATAGGCGATGGCGGTATGGCCGTTGTATATAAAGCAAGATGTCGATTACTAAATCGCTTTGTTGCGATAAAAATATTAAAGCCTGAATTTACAAAGGATCTGAAATTCATAGAGAGCTTTCGGCGAGAATCCCAATCGGCTGCAAGTCTTTCACACCCAAACATCGTTAATATTTTTGATGTGGGCAAGGAGGGCAATATCCATTACATCGTGATGGAGCTGGTTGAAGGAAAGGCCTTGAGCGATATTATCAAAGAAGAAGGCCCTATGGAATTTCAGAAAGCAGTGGGAATTGTAAAGCAGATTGCCCTTGCTTTGAATTTTGCTCATAAAAATCACATCATACATAGGGACGTGAAGCCGCATAATATTCTAATTACCCCGGAAGGAGTGGCAAAAATCACCGATTTCGGGATTGCAAAAGCGGTGAATGCGGGAACCATTGTGGGCAACACTGGGACGATTATGGGTTCGGTTCACTATTTTTCACCGGAACAGGCGCGCGGCGGCTATGTAGATGAAAAATCCGATATCTATTCACTGGGGATTGTGCTTTATGAGTTAGTGACCGGAAAGGTCCCCTTTGATGCAGAAAACCCTGTTGCAGTTGCTATCATGCATATGAATGATGAGATGGTGACCCCTTCCACCTATGCTCCGGAAATACCGTCTGCTGTGGAAGACATCATCATGAAGGCGACAAACAAATATCAGGTGAATCGGTTTAAAACGGCCAGCGAGATGTATGAAGCGCTGTGTCAGGCAGATATGCATAAAACAAGAGCTTTATCCGGTTTCGATCAATATTCGGGCGCCGGTTTGGATGCAACAATCGTTATGAACGCCGTCAATGGTTTTAACGGGGCGGCAGGCACAGGAGAGGACAATACCGGAGATATGAGAAAAAAGAACAGAGAAAACAAACCGAAAAAACGGATTCGGATCAATAAAGTAAAGGTGGCTGCCATCATTTTAGCGCTGATATGTGCAATTCCGGTGAGCCAGCTGATTTTAAGTGCATTTAACAGCCTTACAGCAACAAAAGAGGTAGCAGTTCCCAGTGTTCAGGGTATGACCATTGATCAGGCAACAGCAGAACTGAGCAAGTTCAACCTGAAAATCAAGGTTGGAGATGAAGTGACTAGCTCCCAATTTGCCGAAGGTGAGATCGTTTCCCAGGACCCAAAAGCGGAAATGATGGTTAAGGAAGGGTTCTCAGTAACGGTCAGTGTCAGCAAAGGGAAAGAAGAAGATGGAAAAATCCCTAGTGTAGTAAATAAGACAGCCTCTGATGCGAAATTTATTTTGGAAAGCTATGGTTTTGAGCAGGGCAGTGTCTCGACCGAAAACAGCGATTTTCCGAAGGATGTTGTCATCCGGCAGTCTCCTGAACCAGGGACAAAGGCCGATCCCGGTACCAAAGTAAGTCTCGTGGTCAGCCTGGGAAAGGCAATCGAACAGGTTCCGGTTCCTGATGTAAAAGGAAAAGATATTGATGCGGCTAAGGCAGAACTGGAAAAGGCAGGCATGAGTTTTGGTGCGGTAAGCTATGACATGAGCACGGCATATGAAATCAATACCGTTATGTGGCAGCAGTATGAACCGGGCACAATGGTGGATAAAGGTACCGCTGTGAACCTTAAGGTCAGCACAGGAGATCAGCCTCCTGCGACTTCCAGGTCCATTCCGCTTACCATTGATTTCAGTAGCGCTAAAAATGAAGTGTTTTACCTGACGGTGGTGATCTCAGACGAATCCGGAGTAAAAGCTATCATCAATAGAGAACAGAAGATTAAGAGCGACGGTTCAGAAATTCTTTCACTTTCCGGAGACGGAGTGGGGACAGTAAAAGTTCTTTTTGACAACGATGTTGCACTCGAGAAAAATGTAGACTTTAATACTGGAGAAATCAATTAATGAAGGGTATTATCATTAAGGGGATTGCGGGGTTTTACTACGTGAAGACTGAAGAGAAAGTCTATCAGTGTAAAGCCAGGGGCATTTTTAAGAAGGATGGGATCACTCCCCACGTGGGAGATGAGGTTATCATTTTGCCTCTAGACGAAAAGGAAGCGGTAGTCAATGAAATTTTGACTAGAAAAAACTGTTTTATTCGTCCGCCCATTGCAAACGTTGATTGCTTTGTCATCGTTACCGCAGCTGCAAAGCCCCAGCCAAACCCTGATATCATAGACAAATTTCTTGTTATGGCTGAAAAAAATCATACTGACATCATTGTGTGCATTAATAAGATCGATCTTGTAAGTGAAGAAGAATGGAAGTCGATCGAGAGTATTTATAAGGACATCTATCCAGTTGTTTGCATTTGCGGAGCAACGGGAGATGGGATTCAAACACTTGTACAAGTGATGGGGCCACGAAAGTGCGCTCTGGCAGGTCCTTCCGGCACAGGAAAATCAACCATTCTCAATCGTCTTCAAACCCGTTTTCTTGTTGAAACCGGCGATATTAGTGCGAAGACGAAGCGCGGTAAACATACCACCCGGCATGTTGAATTGTTTGAGACCGATTCCGGTGCGCTGGTGTTTGATACACCCGGCTTTACCTCCTTTGATATCTTGGATGCTGATGCAGAGGAATTGCATTTTCTTTATCCAGAGATGGTTCCTTTCATCGGAAGTTGTAAATATGACGACTGCAGGCATGTCAAAGAACCGGACTGCAGGATAAGAGATGCTGTTGAAGAAGGGAAGATCCACGAATCCCGGTATCAGTCCTATTTAAGTCAATACAAGGAGATTCAAGAGAAGAAAAAGTATTAATTGATCACGAATTGTGAAGAAGAGGAGAATTTATGAACCGCTTAGCACCGTCACTATTATCTGCAGATTTTTCCAGACTTGGCCAGCAGGTTGCCGAAATTGAAAGGGCAGGAGCGCAGGTCATCCATGTAGACGTAATGGATGGACATTTCGTCCCCAATATCAGCTTTGGCGCTGTGGTGATGAAAAGCCTTCTGGGAAAAACAAAGCTTCCTTTTGATGTTCATCTGATGATCGAAAACCCAGACCAGTATCTAGAGAGCTTTGTGACGGACAATACAGAGATCATAACG
>JAQSXD010000348.1 GCA_029266295.1 Bacillota bacterium
TCTCAGGGCAGCCGCATTCGTTTTGTGGTGGAGGACGAGTCAGGGTTAGAAAGCGGGATGCTTTCTGAGGTCGTAGCCAGTAAATGGCCCAGGCATATTTCTATACGCCATATTGGCTTTGTGATGAATGGTATTGAGGATTACGACAAACCAGAAACAAAGCTTTGGACGCCTGCCTACGAAAATTATACCCTTGAACCCCATGCGGGAGGCCTTTGTACTTTTAAAATGGCTCAGGATATCCCAGAATCCTACGAAGAAGAGTTTATAGCTTATTGGAAAGCTGCCTTCGATTTAATGGCACAACGACTGTTGCTTTTACCTGATTTAAATTACTGCATTACCCTCGAGGCATCCTCGAAAGCGAGTGCATCTGTGCTATGGGAAAGACTTACTCAGCCAGAGCAAGTGAAAACCTGGAATTATGCCAGCGATGATTGGTATTGTCCATTGGCCACAAATGAATTGAGGATTGGCGGAGAATTCCACTACGAGATGGCAGCGAGGGACGGAAGCATGGCATTTGATTTCTGGGGGACCTACGACATCATTGAAAAAGGCAAGCTTCTCGCCTTTACGCTGGGCGATGGCAGAAAGGTGACCATCGATCTCATAGACAAGCCCTGGGGTTGTCTTGTGGTGGAGCGCTTTGAGCCTGAGAAGGAGAATAATCTTAATCTGCAGCGACAAGGCTGGCAAGCGATTCTAAACAATCTTGCGAAGTAGAACACGTTTTGCATTTGAGGCTGAAATCCAAAGACTCTTGGCTAAGTAAGCGTGTTTGTCTATATCAATAGCAGCAACAAGGTGCTATCAGGAGGTAAGAACATGCTTCCAGATAGCGCCTATTTCATTTTTTTTATTTGGAACCACAAAAATAAATTGACAATAAATGAATGATCGTTTATTATATATTTATTTAGAGGTGTTAACATGAGAAAAAAAGATGATGAGAAGGAAAAAAGCATAAAAGAAGCAGTGGTGAAGCTGATTCTCCAGGAAGGCTTTCATGGTACTTCCATCTCCAAAATAGCGAAGATGGCAGGTGTGTCGCCGGCCACGGTCTATATCTATTTTGAAAATAAGGAAATCATGCTGCATAATATATACAACGAATGTGCAGAAGAGATTTATGAGTACTTACTGGACAGAGTGAACAGGGGTATGGCCGGTCCTCAAATTCTGGAGATTCTGATCCGCAGCTACTATAGCTACATTAGAGAAAACAGAGAGATCTTCAGCTTTGTGGAACAGTTTTCAAATTGTCCGTCGCTAGCGAACGGATGTTCTGAAATTAAAGGGATATGCAACATCAATAACCTAATTATTGAGATGAAAAACAGTCGTATCATCAAGAATTACAGCAATGACAACTTACTGGCCATCATGTTCTATCCTGTGAAAGCCATCGCAGTTGACAATCGAAGAAGCGACGCCGAACGATCAGATCTGCTGAAGGAAATGATACTTATGATTCAGGATGCTTTATTGGCAGAATAGATCGCTTCATTCTGAAATTATAATTAAGAAGATGAATGTATTTTGCCATTAGAATCTGTGCGAATAAAAAGACAAGGGTAGAAAAAACCAAAAAATGAATCAGCTTAAGCAGTTAAAGCGGGATATTTTGTGAAAACTAAGCACAGGAAATCTCGCAAATATTTTAAAATATATTAAATGAGCATTCACTTATGAATGCGGAAAGGGGATACCATGATAAATTTTGAAGAAAACAACAAAAAGGGAATTGTAATTCCTGTATCAAATACAGTTTTGCTTCCGGGAGTAACCTCAGTGCTGAGAGTAAGCAAGCTTAGCGCGGAGCAGCTTCTGCGTCTGGAGGAGGAGGATACGGCAAACATAGCACTGCCGCTGAAACAGAATTTCAGCAATAAGTTTCCGCAGGAAGAGGACTTTCATAAAATTGGCGTTTCGTTTCATATCAATGGAATTGAGAAGACAGACAGGGGATTTCAGCTATCCATTAAAATAGAAGACAGGGTGGAAATAAAAGAGCTAAAGATTGAAAATGATACCATCTTGGCAGAATATCAGGTCAGCCTGGAAGATCAGGATCTCAGCGCTCAAAGCAGAGAAGAAATTCTCGAGTATATGAAAAAGGTAACAAAGGAAATCAGCGATAAATTTACCGGAGGAGAGCATTACATTAAGATTGTCGATGAATTTAAGGAGCTGAATTCACTCATCGTCTATCTGGCTCAATTTCTGCCGCTTTCCAACGAGGAAAAGTACAGCCTTTTGGAAACTCTTTCGATTAAGGAAAGAAGCCTGCGTTTTATGGATCATCTGCTGAAGCAGAAGGAAGCCATCGAGCTGCAGATCCAGCTTGCTGAGAAATTCTCTGAAAAAGCAAACAAGCATTATCGGGAAACCGTATTGAAAGAGCAGCTGAAAGTGATTCAGGATGAATTAAATGACGGGAAGCCGGAAGGAAAGAAGGAGACGGATTATCAGAGCAAGATTGAAGAAGCCCAGATGCCTCCGGAAGTCAAGAGTGCGGCCCTTGAAGAACTGGATAAACTCCAGTCTCAAAGCTCAAACAGCCCCGAGTACAACGTGATCCGCAATTATCTGGATCTCCTGGTACAGCTGCCATGGAAAAAATCCGAGCCAAAACCGGTAAATCTCGGTGAAGCAAGACGGATTCTTGACGAACAACACTTTGGCCTAGATAAGGTCAAGGACAGAATCATTCAGCATCTGGCCGTCATGCAGCTGAAGAAGGACAAAAAGGGTTCCATTCTACTCTTGGTTGGTCCTCCCGGAACAGGGAAAACAAGTCTTGGGAAGAGCATTGCAGAAGCCCTCGAAAGAAAATATATACGGCTTAGCCTGGGAGGAATCAGAGATGAAGCAGAGATCAGGGGCCACCGCAGAACCTATATCGGTGCTATGGCGGGCAGAATTATTCAGAGCATCAAGAAAGCCGGGGAAACCAATCCGGTCATGATTTTGGATGAAGTTGATAAGCTTATGACAGGAGGGTACAGCGGAGATCCATCCAGCGCATTGCTGGAGGTACTGGATCCAGAACAGAACAACACCTTTACGGATCATTACCTTGATCTGCCATATGATTTATCCGATGTGTTTTTTATCGCAACCGCGAATTCGACGGAAAGCATCCCTGCGCCGCTGCTTGACAGAATGGAAGTGATCCAGATCTCAAGCTATACCATTGATGAAAAGTTCCATATCGGAAGGGATCATCTGGTGCCAGCGGTTTTGGAAGAGCATGGACTTACTCCGGAGCATCTTGTGGTGGAAGATGATGTTCTTAAGAAAATCATCAGCGATTATACCCTTGAGGCAGGCGTCAGAGGCTTGAAAAAACAGCTTGCCGGACTTGCAAGAGTTACTTCGGAGAAAATTGTATCCAATAAGGTTGAGCTTCCGTACAAAGTCAAGATGGATCAGCTGGAGGAACTGCTGGGTAAACGGGTTTCAAGACACGATAAAGCTCAGGCAGATAATCCGCCCGGTGTTGTGACGGGGCTTGCTTGGACCCCTGTCGGAGGTGAAATCCTATTTATCGAAGCGACGGATATGCCGGGAAGCGGTGAAGTCATGCTGACCGGAAAGCTTGGCGATGTAATGAAGGAATCCGCAAGAATTTCTTTGAGCCTGCTTAAATCAAGACTTCCGCTGAATTCAATCAACTTCAAGGAGAGGGATCTTCACATTCACGTACCCTCTGGTGCCGTTCCAAAGGATGGACCTTCTGCAGGGATCGCGCTCTTCACCGCACTTGCATCGTTGGTAACAGGGATCAAGGTTGATTCGAAAATAGCCATGACGGGAGAAATTACCCTGAGAGGGGCAGTGCTTCCTATTGGCGGGCTCAAGGAAAAACTGCTGGGAGCACAGCGTGCTGGAATTACGAAGGTCTTGATTCCAAAGGACAATGTCACCGATTTGAAGGATGTTCCGGAGGAAGTGAAAGAACAGCTGACGGTTATTCCGGTCGAAACAGTAGAAGATGTCTTGAAAGAGACCATTGGGATTTCCATGCCAAGGGTTGAACATGTCTTTTCCCAGCAAGTAAGCGGCTTGCTGCCGTTTCAGGGATAAGTATGTAGTTTACTGCCATTTCAGGGATAAAAAAAGAGATTGACTGAGGTCTGGGGAAATGGCCATTCAATAACTAGGGGAACCATTAAAATACGAATAGATCACAGAAAGAAAGAGGGACATAACATGAGTTTAACAGTAACAAAGAACACATTGATTGGAGAGATTCTCAATGCGGACAGAACCACAGCTCCATACTTTTTAGAGATGGGAATGCATTGCCTTGGCTGCCCGTCTTCTTCCGCAGAGAGTTTGGAAGAAGCCTGCATGGTACACGGTGTTTCGGTGGAAGATCTCATCGGAAAACTCAACAACCACCTTACAAGCAAGGAAGCATAATTGTATCCTGAAAACCTGCCGTTACTGGCATAATTTCTCCACATAATTTATTCGAATCAAAATGCTAAAAAAAC
>JAQSXD010000349.1 GCA_029266295.1 Bacillota bacterium
TATCTCAACCAAAAACAGATTTCCGAAATGAAGGATTCGGGCATGCATATCGGTCTGCATGGTTACGATCATGACTGGCTTGGGAATCTTACACGTCCCGAACTGGAAGCTGATTTTTCGAAAGCGTTTGACTGTATGGGCGACTTCATTCATCAAGATTGCTGGACGATGTGTTATCCCTATAGTTCCTACAACCAGAAGGTAATCCATCTGCTGAAAAGCAAGGGCTGCAAGCTGGCTTTCACTGCTGAAGTCAGGAGGGCGGACACACGAACGGATGATCCGTTCATGATCCCTCGATATGATACCAACGACTTTCCGCCCATCAGCACCAGATTTTCCGAAATAGAAGGGAGCCTGATATGATGGAGGATATCCTGAAGGAATTGAACAGCAAAGAATATATTCACGCTTTAGGTGATGCGTATGATATCAGATTCTGCAGGACGGACGAAGCGCCGGAGCTTCAGCGCTTTATCGACACCCACTGGAAGAAGGGCCATATCTTTGCTCGTTCCAAAGCGCTTCTCGACTGGCAGCATTATGACAAAGAAAACGACCGTTACAACTTTATGATCTCCAAGCATCGGAAAAGCGGTGAGATGCATTCCATTCTGGGTTTTGTGTTTTCGTCTCAATTCGATCCTCACATTGAAGAAACGCAACTATGGCCTTGCATCTGGAAAGTCCGGGAGGATGTGCACGTTAAGGGGCTGGGGATTTCGTTATACTATTACCTGAAGGAAGCCATTCCAACCGAAACCATCTCCATTCTTGGCATCAGTGATATTGCCCTGAGCATCTATAAGAGCTGGGGGTTTCAGACTGGCTTGATGGATCATTTTTTCATTCTCAATGATCATATTTCAGACTATCAGATGGTTCTGCAAGAATCCTCGTCCTCTTCAGGCCAATCAACTGAGACACAGCGTTCCGCCAGCATGATAAATAAGCCTTGCCCTTTGACAGAAGAAGTGTCTGCAGGCTGGCCTTTGACAGACTTTGCACCCGCTTCCTTGGACTGTGACTGCCGTTTGGAACAACTGGATGAGGCGCACTTCAGAGCGGCTGCTGCGGGTCTAACCCTTCCAAGGTATAAAAGCATCCAATACTATCTCAACCGATTTTTCCGGCACCCGGTCTATCAATATGACATTTATGGTGTATTTTCTGAAAATTCCATCCAGTGTATCCTGATCACAAGAACCTGCCGCAGCGGCGTGGCATGCTGCATCCGCATCGTTGATTTTATCGGCCCGGAAGAAGGGATTCTCGGTGCTTATCGCTCCTTGAAAGATCTTCTTTACGAAAAGAATGCGGAGTATCTGGACTTTGTGGCGGCAGGCAGAAACGAGTCGCTTCTTTTGAATGCAGGCTTTCAAAAGAAACAGGGAATAATGGTCCTGCCTCACTATTTTGAGCCATTTCTGCTGCAGAATGTGGAATTATCCTACGCGTTTAAGACGGTCTCAACGGATTCCGCCAAGATATTTTATAAGGCTGATGCGGATCAGGATCGGCCAAACCTCTTATAGCAAATCCGATTACGGATTAGCCGAATCTTTTGCACAGGAACAATCGCTGCAAAAGCGGAAGAAATAAAAAGCCAACAAGCTCAATAAACAAGAAAACCGGCACCATGCTATCACAAATCATGGCGCCGGTACTCGTTCTTAAATTTAGACTGTTGCTTATGATCAAAATTGGCTTGGAGTTCTCACTCCTCAGTACGATCCTCGTTTGTTCAATCTACCGATATCATTCCTGTACTGCGCACCTTCAAAGGAGATTCGTTCCACATTGCAATAGGCCCTCTGCCGGGCTTCTTCATGGCTGCTGCCCAATGCAGTGACCCCCAGAACTCTCCCACCATCCGTTAAAATCGCAGATGACGCATCCGCACTGAAGCCATATACATCCAGATTCTTCTTCAGGCTCTCTGCGCTGGAGCTCATCCCATGTCTTCGCTTGGTTCCGCTGTGAAACACCAGCACATCCTCGTCGATTGAACTCAGTCCTTTGATTTCCTTTGTTTTTTCGTAATCACCTGGGTATCCGCCTGATGCCATGACGACACAAACTGCCTTCTGATCGCTCCATAGAATGGTCTGCTCCGCCAGACGGTCTTCTGTCACCGCCACCATGATATCCAATAAATCCGACTTCATCCTAGGGAGAACCGACTGGGTTTCCGGATCTCCGAAGCGATTGTTGAACTCGATGACCTTCGGCCCTTCCTCAGTAATCATAAGCCCGATAAAGAGCACACCCTTGAAATCAAGACCGTCCTCCTGAAATCCTTTCAATGTGGGTTCCAAGATTCTTTCCCGGATCTGTGCTTCCAACTTTTCATCGAAGATGAGGCTGGGAGAATAGGTACCCATTCCGCCTGTATTCGGTCCTTGATCTCCATCAAAAATCCGCTTATAATCCTGTGCGGATTCCATTGGCACGATGGTTTTGCGATCCACGAAACACAGTATTGAGGCTTCAATTCCCGTTAGATACTCCTCAACAACAACCTTGTCTCCTGCTGAACCGAAGACCTTGTCTCCCATGATCTGCTCAATTGCTTTGAGAGCGGTTTCCCTGTCCTCCGCAATGACAACGCCCTTGCCTGCGGCCAGGCCGTCTGCCTTGATGACCATAGGATAACCAAAAATGCCCACCGCCTTTTTGAGCTTCTCTAAATCAGAAAACTCCTGATATCCTGCCGTGGGAATGCTATGTCTTGCGAGAAATGCCTTTGTAAACGCTTTGCTGCCCTCCAGCTGAGCGCACTTCCGATTTGGCCCGAACGCTGCCAGCCCTCTTTCCGCCAGTGCATCCACAATTCCTAAAGAAAGCGGCACTTCCGGCCCTATGACCGTCAAATCAATCTTATTTTCTGCTGCGAAGGAGCAAATACCATCGATATCTTCTGCTCTGACAGAGATGCACTCTGCAACTTCAGCAATCCCCGCATTGCCGGGAGCACAATAAAGCTTGTCCACCTTACTGCTCTGTGCCAGTTTCCATGCGATGGCATGCTCACGTCCCCCGCCGCCTACGATTAAAACTTTCATTCGAACTCCTACTTCCCTGCAGTTTCGGCGTATGACCCTCCGGCAAAACCCGAAGGATCATACCAAAACTGCGATTATCTTCTATATGCAATTAATGTTTGAAATGTCTTACGCCTGTAAAGATCATTGCAATGCCCAGTTCATTGGCCTTTCTGATGCAATCCTCGTCATGGACCGAACCGCCGGGCTGAATGACAGCCGTAATTCCCGCCTTTGCTGCGGCGACAACATTATCGTCAAAGGGGAAGAATGCATCCGAAGCTAAAATTGCTCCTTCCGTGCTTTCCGTCGCCTGTCTGATGGAGTTTTCAATGGCCCAGACCCTGTTGGTCTGTCCCGGTCCGATGCCGATGGTCTTCCCGTCTTTTGCAAGTACGATTCCGTTTGATTTAATATGCTTCGCCACTTTCATGGCAAACTTCATATCCTCCATCTCCCGCTCTGTAGGAATCCGGTCGGTAACGATCTTGATTTCCGCTTCGTCATAAAGGTTATGGTCTGCCTCCTGAATCAAAAGCCCGCCGCTTACCTTCTTGATATCAATGGTATCCTTCGGTGCCTTTGCAAGAATGTTATCCAGCTTCAGCAGCCTAATATTCTTTTTCTGCGTCAGGATCTCCAGTGCTTCCTTCGTAAAGTCGGGCGCGATGACGATCTCCACGAAGATCTTATTGATTTCCGCAGCCGTCATCTCGCCAACAGGCCGGTTAACAGCAATGATTCCGCCATAGATGGAAATGGGGTCCGCTTTGTACGCCTTTACGTAAGCATCAAAGGCATCATATCCAACACCGACTCCGCAGGGATTGGCATGCTTTACTGCAACAACAGCAGGCTCCTCAAACTCCTTTAAGGTTTCCAGTGCGCCATTGGTGTCGTTGATATTATTGAAGGAAAGCTCTTTTCCATGGAGTTGAACCGCATGGATCAACGCACCCTCCCAAGGTTTGATTTCCTTATAGTAGTATGCCTTCTGATGCGGGTTTTCACCGTATCTGAGTTCCTGCGCTTTTTCAAAAGTTAAGGTGAGATTGTCCGGCAGTTCCCCGTCGATCTGCTTTCTCAGGTAATCGGAAATCATAGCATCATAAGCGGCAGTATGCTCAAATACCTTCAGTGCCAGTCTATATTTTGTGTCATAGGATACCGTTTTTGTCTCTTCCAGCTCTCGGATCACCTTTCCATAGTCTCCGGGATCGCAGATTACCACCACGTCTTTATGGTTTTTGGCTGCCGAACGAAGCATTGTGGGCCCGCCGATATCAATATTTTCAATGGCATCTTCCAGCGCAACGCCGGGTTTTAAGATGGTCTCCTTAAAGGGATAGAGATTGATGGCAACGATGTCAATGGTCTCTATGTTCAGATCTTCTAATTGCTTCATATGTTCTGGTTTTTCTCTCATAGCCAGAATCCCACCGTGAACAGCCGGATGAAGCGTTTTTACTCTGCCATCCAGACATTCGGGAAACCCTGTCACC
>JAQSXD010000014.1 GCA_029266295.1 Bacillota bacterium
AAAGACTGAAAGGAGTAAGACAAATGAATCGCACCAAAACCGAAGGCTTTGGTATTCTTACCCGCGAACTGGCTCAGGAGATTGATAAGACCATCAATCATTACCGGAGTAACTCCACGAAGCTGGTAGGAATTCTCCTGGACATTCAGGACATTATTCCAAAGCAGTATATCCCCAGGGAAGTAGCCGCTTACGTCAGTGAAAAGATGAATATCCCGCTGAGTAAGATCTACGATGTCATTTCTTTCTATGCAGCCCTTTCCGATGTGCCGAGGGCCGATTATGTCATTCAGTTATGTGACAGCGTCGTCTGTAAAGTCACCGGCAACACCACTCTCCGTGATACCATTTCTCAGCTGCTCGGCATCAAAGAGCAGGAATCCACACCAGACGGTAAATATTGGCTCGAGTATACGCCATGCTTCGGAGCATGCGATATTTCGCCAGCCATGCGTATCAACGGAAAAGTATTCGGTCATCTGACGTCGCAGGACAGCGTCAAAGCTGTTCTGGATCAGTACCGTTAGAGGAGGAGCTGCTATGTCTAAAACAGTTAATATTATCACTGAGAATTTCGGTCAGTATGATCCCGGTTCCATCGATTCTTATTTATCCATCGATGGCTTTTCCGCTGTAAAGAAGGCACTGACCATGTCCTCTTCCGAAATTATCGAAATGACAAAAAAAGCCGCAGTCAAAGGGCGCGGCGGCGCCGCTTATGATACGGGCAGGAAATGGGCCCAGGCAGCGTCAGTTCCAGGTGAAGACAAAGTCGTCATCTGTAACGCAGACGAAGGCGAACCCTGTACCTTCAAGGATCGAAGCATTCTGTCAAAGGATCCTTTCCGTCTGATTGAAGGCATGATTATCGCAGGATATACTGTAGGTGCAAAAAACGGATACATCTACCTCCGAGAAGAGTACCGCCATTTAAGACCATTGATTCGAAACGCCATCGACGAGTCCTGGGAAAAAGGCTTTCTCGGAGACAACATATTAAACACAGGTTTTTCCTTTCAAATCCATCTCTATTCCGGTGCAGGCGCCTACGTCTGCGGAGAAGGCTCTACCCTCATCGAATCCATCGAGGGAAAGAGCGGAAGACCGAGAATCAAACCTCCTTTTATCAAAGAATGCGGACTTTTTCAACTTCCCACCCTCGTCAATAATGTCGAAACCCTGGCCATCGCCGCTGCTTTCATTCAGCATGGCGTTGAGGAATACTTAAGCCACGGAACCGCAGGATCTCCCGGAACAAAAATTATCAGCCTCGCTGGCAACGTAAAAAATCCCGGGGCATACGAAATCCCCTTTGGCCTTACGCTGCGAGAAATCATCTATGATATCGGGGGCGGCATTCCGGACGGCCACGAATTAAAGCTGTTCCAACTGGGGGGAGCCTCGGGCAAAATCGGACCGGCTTCTATCATTGATACACCGTATACATATGAAGATCTGTCCAAGGAAGGTCTGGTGGTTGGCTCTGGCGGCATCCTTGTCGTAGACGATAGAACGAGGGTCATCGATTTTGTAAAATCCATTCAAGACTTCTTTATCCATGAAAGCTGTGGTAAATGTACACCTTGCCGCGAGGGAAACAGACAGATTGCGAAAATCATCGACCGCTTCGTGGACGGCAGTCAGCGCCCTGACGACTTACAAACAGCAGAGCGCTTTGCCAATATCATGAGCAACTGTGCATTTTGCGGACTCGGTGAAACAGCGCAAAGCGCACTGCTTTCTGCCATAAAGCATTTCCCACAGGAGTTTGGTTTAACGGAGGTGGCTGAAAATGAAAAACATTAAGATAAAGATTGATACGATTGACGTCATCATACCGGAAGGTACCACGATTTTAGAAGCTGCGAAGAAGGTGAATATCAACATTCCCCATCTTTGCTACCACCCCGATCAGGCCATCAAAGCAAACTGCCGGCTTTGCGTTGTCGAGGTTTCCGGAAGCAGAAAGCTTACTGCAGCCTGTTCCTCGTTCGTCTATGAAGGAATGGAAGTTCACACCAACAGTAAAAAGGTTCGGGATATGCAAAAGGGCATTCTTGAGCTGATCCTTGCCAATCATGATCAGGATTGTCTCAAATGTCTGCGGAACGGAAACTGCGAGCTCCAGGCGCTGTGCCAACGCTTCAACATCTCCAAGACCAATTTGGAGGATACCGTAGATGCCCTTCCTTTGGACGATACCAATCCTTCCCTGATCCGTGATTCTGCCAAGTGCGTCAAGTGCAACCGCTGCGTCGATGCGTGCCAGAAGGTTCAGGAAGTTCATGTTTTGACCCATTCCCACCGTTCCGTACATTACAACATCACGCCTGCGTATGAAATGCCGTTGGAACAGACCTTCTGCGTTTTCTGCGGTCAGTGCGCCGCAGTCTGTCCCGTGGGAGCCATCGTGGAAAAGGATGACACGGCAAAAGTTTGGGATGCCATCTATGATCCGAAGAAGCATGTGATCGTTCAGGTTGCACCGGCTGTGCGCGTGGCATTGGGTGACGCCTTCAATCTGCCAAAGGGTACCATCGTAACAGGTAAAATGGTTGCAGCGCTGAGACGGCTTGGCTTTGACAAGATCTTTGATACGAACTTTACCGCAGACCTCACCATCATGGAGGAAGGAAACGAGCTGATTCAGCGTCTGACCAAAGGAGGAACGCTGCCGATGATCACTTCCTGCTCTCCTGGCTGGATCAACTTCATCGAAGGCCGCTACGACCACCTTCTAGATCATCTTTCCAGCTGCAAATCACCGCAGCAGATGTTCGGCGCTCTGTCCAAATCCTATTATTCTGAAATGGCAGGGATCGATCCCAAGAACGTTTACACGGTATCCATCATGCCATGTACCGCGAAAAAATACGAAGCCCAACGTCCTGAAATGATGACAAACGGTGTGCCCGAGGTGGATGCAGTTCTTACAACGCGAGAGTTGGCGCGGATGATCCAGTCTGCCGGGATCGACTTCGTCGGCCTCGAGGAGGATCAGTTCGATAATCCCTTCGGCATCGGCACCGGTGCCGGCGCCATCTTCGGTGCTACAGGCGGAGTTATGGAAGCCGCCCTGCGAACCGCATATGAGGTAATCACCGGCAAGGGACTTCCCGGCCTGAACTTTACAGAGGTCAGGGGTCTTTCCGGCATCAAAGAAAGCACCGTTCTCATCGACGGCATGGAACTGAAGGTTGCGGTTGCCCACAGTCTGGGCAATGCAAAGATTCTCCTGAAACAGATTGAAAAAGGAGAGTCCCCTTACGCCTTCATTGAGATCATGGCCTGTCCCGGCGGCTGCATCGGCGGCGGCGGCCAGCCGATCAAATCCACCAGGGATGTGAAGGAGAAGCGCATCGAAGCGATCTACAAAATCGACGAGGATCTGCCCCTGCGCAAATCTCACAAAAACCCCGATGTATTCAAGCTGTACGAAAACTATCTCGGCGAGCCGCTGGGACATAAATCCCACCAGCTCCTTCATACCCATTATCACTCCCGCGGCATGAAGTATAACTTCAGTGAACTAACAAAGTAACAAATGGCAGTAAGGTAGATATTTTTATGATATAATAAATACAAAATCTGAAACCAAAATCAGAGATCTTGCCTGCAGATGTATTTATTGTATCGGCGTGAAGCAAGCCGGAGCAGCGGCTTGCACGTATGATATAATAATGCCAACGATTAGCATACAGCGTTGCAACAAAGTAGCGGCAGGTCCCCTTCGGGCCTGCCGCTTTTATCAGCTTTCATCGGAAAGGAAATATAAATGAAACGTGGTTCTGGAATTTTACTGCATATTAGTTCCCTGCCGGGCTCATACGGAATCGGCACCTTCGGTAAGGAAGCTTACTCCTTCGTGGATTTTCTCAAAGAGGCAAAACAACAATACTGGCAAATTCTCCCTCTCTGTCCAACCAGCTTTGGGGATTCCCCTTACCAGTCACCCTCTGCCTTTGCTTTGAATCCTTATTTCATCGATCCAGAGCTTCTGGAGGAAACCGGCCTCCTGCAAAAGGAGGAATATCAGGAATTGGATTTCGGTGAAAATCCGCATCTAGTTGACTATAATAAAATTTATGTAAATAAAGAAATTTTTCTAAGAAAGGCTTTTGCAAGACGAGAATTGATTCCGGCAGAAGAATTTAATTTATTCCTTCAGGAGCAACAGTTCTGGCTTGAAGATTATGCGCTCTACATGGCACTGAAGAATCATTTTGGCGGTCAGTCCTGGGAATACTGGGATGAGGATATCAAGCACAGAGATTCGCAAGCATTGCTCCGCTATCAAGAGATTTACCGTGAGGAAATCAAGTATTTCCAATTTGTACAGTATATCGTCTATATGCAATGGAATTCGCTGAAAAGCTACTCAAACCGACAGGGAATTCAGATGATAGGCGACATCCCTATCTATGCTTCGGCAGACAGCGCAGACACATGGAGCCATGCCTCCACGGGGATCTTCCAATTCACGAGGGATCTAACCCCTATCTGTGTCGCCGGCTGCCCCCCGGATTATTTTTCCGAGGACGGACAATATTGGGGAAATACCCTCTACGACTGGCAGAAGAATCGGGAGACTGGTTATGAATGGTGGCTCCGCAGAATCAAGAGTGCCCTCACCACCTACGATTGGGTGCGGATTGATCATTTCCGCGGCTTTGAAAGCTACTGGGAGGTGCCATACGGTTCACCCACTGCTGCTTTTGGAAACTGGAAATCCGGGCCGGGCATGGATTTTATTGATGCCATGAAACAGGCTATGGAAAAGGAGTCTATCTCTGGCTTAAACATCATCGCGGAAGATCTCGGCTATATGACGGAGCAAGTGAGAGATTTTTTAAAGCAGAGCGGTTTTCCTGGAATGAAGGTTCTTGGTTTCGCCTTTGACTCTTTATCAGATAACGATCATCTACCCCATAATTATCATACGAATACAATCGCCTACACCGGCACCCATGACAACGAAACAATTTTAGGCTGGTTCGCTCAGGCCACTGAGGGTCAGCGCGATTTTGCAAAAAAATATCTAAAGCTGGATGAGGCCGAAGGTTATCACTGGGGCTTTATTCGGGGAGTGATGTCCTCGGTTTCCATCCTTGCAATTGCTCCCATGCAGGATTATCTGGGACTTGGATCAGAAGCAAGAATGAATACCCCCTCTACTCTGGGTGGTTCCAATTGGTGCTGGCGTATGCAAACAGGCACGACTTCAGGCGAGTTGGCCGAGAAAATTGCCGAACTGACGCATCGGTATGCCAGAGATTAAGAGACACTATTTTTCCGATTTTTTTACTTCTCCCAGTAAGGCAGCGAGACTTTCCCCGGCAGTTTCTTTTAAGATCGATTCAAACCGCGAAACGCTCCTTCCTTCATGCTCTACAACTTCGTTCCACATATGGGCCGGCCTTACCCAAATCCCATAATCACCGTAAAGAGCTTGATAGACGACCATCGGCTCAAGCGTTTCCGAATGCCGGCCCAGGCTTAACACCCTGTATTGATTTCCCTTAAAATGCCGATACAGTCCCGGTTTGATATCTGGAAGCTCTGCCATATCTTGTTTCATATCTTTCATTTCTGATTTCATTGCTGATTTCACCTCACACTTTGCCGAGACCTTTTCCTATCTCTTGCAATTGATTTCGTTTCATTCTATCTCATTGTTATTATGGTTCCTCGCGCTTGATTCGATATGGAAAATACTCCAAAAACCGCTTCGAGGCTAGCGCAAGGGAATTTCGATCCTTCATAGCGATACCGATGTCACGGGAAGCAGGTGGTGCTCTATATGGAGAAATCTCAAGTAAATTCGAAAAGAAACCGATTGATCCTCATCACTGTCAAGCATCGAATTAATCCGGGATTCTAAGGAGCAATCCTTTGAGCGCCTCCAGTCCTTCTTCGGTCTTAAGGAGATCAATCGGTTTTCGATCCTCCAAAGCCGGTAAGTTAGAATAGAGCCACTCTTGTGCATGATCACGAAACAAACTTACGACTACAATCTTGATATCCTCCGGGATATCTTCATCAAGCAATTCATTTCTTTCCACATCATCCAGCGAATGATAAACATTTGTATAATAGCTTAAATAACTCATCCAGTACTCTTCTTTTGATTTCTTGACCATCAAATTCACCCCCAAATTATAAACGGTATACCAGATTATACCATATTGTCATTTGAAATAAAAGCGAGAATATTTGAGATTTATCTGGCATTAAGGATGATCCTTCTGCACCCCCTATTTATATCGTAGGCTATGATATTTCCTACGATATAAATAGGAAAAACCCTGACGAAAGTCGTCAAGGTTTTGTGAATCAATCAATTTCTCCAGTATTCATCATAGCGCCGCCTGCTATCTTGGCTCTGATACCGCATCGCTCTTTCCTGCCGTCTCATCTTACGTCTTTTGATCTGCTTTCTCTTTAGAAACACATAGGAGGCAAAGAGCAGGATTACAAGCAATATGATCGCAGAAAAAATCTTCTCTATCCTTTGAGCAGTCTCATCTGTAACACCTACAACGGAAAGGATTCCACCCTCTGGAATATCACTTGCCGCAATAGCATCAATGGTCTGCACAAGGCTGTCACCCTCATAGATTTCCACCTCTCCTACCTTCTGACCGTAGGCAACAGGAGCACGGACGGTTTCATCAAGCTTAATCTTGGTGTTAATCAACGATTCTGAGGCTTCCACCGGAAGTGTGGCATAAGCGGTTTTCGATGCCACGACCTCGACTTTTTTTACAGAACCTCTATTGACCGGAATTTCTCCCAGTATGGTATCTGCTTGCATGGCCATTACACTCTTGTAGTTGTCAAACGCATAGTCCAGCAACGCAATAGAATCACCAAAACGACCAGGGTCCGTTGATTTCATGACAACAGAAATCAACTCCGTATCTCCCTTAATAGCACCTGCTATAAGGCAGCCACCCGCATGGCTGGTATAGCCGGTTTTAATTCCTGTAGAACCTTCATACTTTGCAGCACGCAGGACTCCGTTTGCGCTTACCTTGGTTTTTTCATCGTAGATCAATCGGTTTGTATTATAAAGATATCTTGTATCCTGCTTGTTGGTTGCAGGTATAATGTAACGATATGTGGTGACCAGTTCTCGAAATTTTTCATTCTTCATGGCCTCCCTTGCAATCATGGCCAGATCATACGCGGTTGAAACGTGAGCTGGATCATGCAGGCCGTTTGGATTTACGAAATTTGTATTCTTTGCGCCCAATTCCTTGGCTTTTTGATTCATCATTTCTGCAAATGCCGGAATGGTACCCGCCATTTCTTTGCCAAGCGCAACGGCGGCATCATTTGCTGATTCCAGCAGCAATGCATATAATAATTGTTCTACCGTTACCTGCTCTCCTTCGAGCAGATAGATTCGACTTCCCTCTGTATACGGTGTTTCCGCATCAATGGTTACCACTTTATTCAAATCTAGATTTTCAAGCGCCAGAAGCGCGGTGATAACTTTGGTTGTGCTGGCAGGATACCTCTGTTCGTTCATATTCTTATCATACAGTACCTGGCCTGTTTTTATGTCGATCACGATCCCCGTCTCAGCTGTGATAGCAGGCGGCTCTGAAGCAGCATAGACGGCGCTAGGCACAGCATGGATGATAACGAACGCAGTTAAAATGATTGTAATTAATTTCTTCATATTATCCCCGTGTTATAACGCATCGCAGTAATTTTTCATATTCGGACGGTTAATCTCATAAAAAAAAATAGTCTGCCAGTTCATAACCGTTTTCAAAGAATCTTCCTTTTTCCCCTGCCGCTTCGTTAAAAGCTCTGTCTGTATCCGGTTTTTCTTCCCTGTCGCTTTGATAGATCACATAGGGAACCGGCGTTGAAGAATGGGTTCGTATTGCCAGCGGTGTCCGGTGATCCGGCACAATCAGCACTTTAAAGGTTTCCCCGCAGGAAAAAAGATATTCCAAAATTGGTTTCAAAACCAGCTCGTCAATCATTTCCAGTGATTTCACTTTACCCTCTAAATCTCCCTGATGAGAGCACTCATCGGGAGCTTCTACATGCAAATAGATAAAATCCTGTCCTTTTTTGAACGCTGCAATCGCCGCTTCTGCCTTGCCTTTAAAATTCGTATGGATCGTTCCGGTTGCACCTTCAACATCCACGCTGCTCAGCCCGGCGCAAATTGCAATGCCCTTAATCAAGTCAACCGCTGAGATTGCGGTTCCGCTAATTTTATATTTCTCCGCAAAGGATGGCAGACTTGGTTTCCTGCCCTGACCCCATATCCAAATGGAATTGGCGGGATTGAGACCTCTCCTTACACGATCCAAATTGACCGGATGTTCTTTCAGCAGTTCATAACTTTTTTTCATCATCTCTGTAATAAACTCTGAACCTTCACCCTTTGGCAAATGATCCTGAACTTTTTGCGTCAGCACGTCATGTGGCGGCGTCAGATCATAGGCAGTCGAACCATTTTTCATAATCAGTGCATGCCGATAGCTGACTCCGGGATAAAACTGCAGAACCTCTGTCCCAAGTGCTTCATTAATATATTCAATTAGAGCTTTCGCCTCTTCACTGGTAATATCTCCGGAGCTATGATCCTCAATCGTGAGTTCTTCATAGTTCCCGTTCCCTGCCAGGGTTACAAGATTGGTACGGAATGCAACATCGGTTTCCGCAAGCTCAATACCCATACTCGCTGCTTCCAGCGGCGATCTTCCTGTGTGATATACCGCTGGGTCATATCCCATAACGGAAAGGTTAGCCGCATCACTACCCGGAGCAATTCCGGGTGGTATGGTTCTCACAAGGCCAACCATGCCTTTCTGCGCCAATTGCGTTATATTTTGCATTTTTGCTGCCTGCAAGGGTGTCTGGTTGCCCAGCATGGCAATTTCCTCATCCCCCGCTCCGTCTGGCACCAAAACCAGGTATTTCATAATCGATCTCCTTATAAAATAGAAATGCTTTCTTAGCCCCTGTCTCCATGATACCATAAGAAAGCACCTCATTTGTGATAAAATTGTGTTTAAAGGCAATTAATTCTTACTTGCTGTTCTCCGCCTCAAACTTTTTCATAAAAGTAATCAAAGCATCGACTCCAGACATGGGCATGGCATTATAGATGCTTGCTCTCATGCCTCCGATGGAACGGTGTCCTCCCAGATTATGGAGTCCCGCTGCCTTGGATTCCTTTGTAAATTTCTTATCCAGTGTCTCATCACCTGTGATGAATACAACATTCATCAGAGATCTGTCCTGCTCCGCAACCGGGCAGCTGTAAAGCTTGCTGTTATCTATATAGTCATAAAGTTTTTTCGCTTTCTGTCTATTGATCTTTTCCAGTGCAGGAACTCCGCCCAGTTTTTGAATATGCTTAAAAATCTCTCCCGCCATATAAATTCCGAAAGTCGGCGGTGTGTTGTACATGGATTCATTGTTCACATGAATTTTATAATCCAGATAGATTGGTGTATCTTTCGGAGCAAAACCGATGAGATCATCACGGATGATTACAATAACCACTCCTGCTGGCCCGATATTCTTTTGTGCCCCTGCATAGATCAGTCCGAATTTTGACACGTCAACTTCGTCAGAAAGAATGCAGGAAGAAAGATCAGCAACAAGAGGAATATCTCCTGTATCCGGAATGTACGGATATCTCGTACCATAAATTGTATTATTTAATGTAATATGCACATAATCCGCATCTGGTGTAAATTCTTCTTTTTTTACTTCAGGTATATACGTGAAATTACTCTCTTCAGAGGAAGCGACGGCTTTGATTTCTCCAAATTTTTGTGCTTCTTCATATGCCTTCTTTGCCCAAGCTCCCGTTATAATGTAATCTGCTTTCTTGGATCTGCGAAGCAGATTGATGGGAATCATGGAAAACTGTAAGGTTGCGCCGCCTTGAAGGAACAACACCTTATAATTATCAGGGATATTCATAATATCTCTGAGGTTTTTCTCAGCGGAATGAAGAATTTCTTCAAACTCTGCGGAACGATGGCTCATTTCCATAACGGACATACCGCATCCATTGTAATTTGTTAGTTGTTCTGCTGCTTGCTCCATGACCTCTAAGGGAAGCATGGAGGGTCCAGCCGAAAAATTGTAAACTCTTTCTTTCTGACTCATTTCATCCTCCTACACGCTCGCCCAATTTACGAAGGAAATTGTTGGCGAATCTTATGCTGAAAAAATCAAAATAATTGATTTTTAGATTTACATTGCGATAAATAATGTATAATTATATCACTTTACGTACCGTCCGTAAAGTGATATAATTCTACCTAATACTTATAGAAAAAAGCAATACTAATAAAATTTTTGAATCAGGAGAGTTGGAGAAAATGTATAAAATAGCAACCTTGAATAAGATCTCAAGCAAAGGGCTGGAACGGTTCAGTGATCGATATACCGTAAGCGATAATACTTCCGACGCGCAAGGAATTCTTCTCAGAAGTCAGGATATGCATTCCATGGCACTGCCGGAGTCACTGCTGGCAATTGCAAGAGCCGGAGCAGGAGTGAATAACATTCCAGTTGAGGAATGCTCAAAAAAAGGGATTGTTGTTTTTAACACACCCGGAGCCAACGCCAACGCGGTAAAGGAACTCGTATTGACCGGTATTCTCATGTCTGCAAGAAATGTTTCCAGCGCCATTGCCTGGACAAAAACTTTGACCGAAGATATTTCCAAGACAGTTGAAAAAAACAAATCCCAATTTGCAGGCCATGAAATCAAAGGAAAAGTGCTTGGAGTTGTCGGTCTTGGAGCCATTGGGGTTATGGTTGCCAATGCCGCTGAAAGTCTCGGAATGCATGTAATCGGCTACGATCCATATATGTCGATCCAGTCTGCACACGAATTATCCCGTACGGTAGAGGTATCTGAGTCTCTCGATCTCATTCTTCCTAAATGCGATTATATCACGATCCATGTACCATTTATGGAAAATACGAAGGAGCTGATCAACGAAAAGCGCTTCAGTCTCATGAAAGACGGCGTATGCCTTCTGAACTTTTCAAGAGACCAGATCGTCAGTGAATCGGACATCCTGAACGCACTGGAAACAGGTAAAGTGCGCAAATATGTTACAGACTTCCCGTCGGAGAAGTTCCTCTGCAATGACAAAGCAATCTGCATCCCTCATCTGGGCGCTTCAACAAAGGAATCCGAAGAGAACTGCGCAAGAATGGCGGTTGATCAGATGATGGACTATCTTGAAAACGGAAACATCACCAATTCCGTCAATTTTCCCAATTGCTCACTGGGGATCAGCACTTCCATGAATCGAATTGCTGTGCTCAACAAGAATGTACCTGCAATGCTCGGTAAAATCACAGGAATTCTTGCTGAAATGAATATCAATATCAGCGATCTAAACAACAGAAGCAAGGGTGAATTGGCTTATACGCTCATTGATATCGACTCAGAGGTTGACGAAGCGGCGCTGAAACAGGCACTGAATGTTAACGGAATCATTTCTGTAAGGGTCATCTAAGAGACTACTTAAACAGAAGCCGCCTGTCAGCATTACAATACGCTGGCAGGCGGCTTTTTCGCCTAAATCATAACCATCTAGTTCTTCTCCGGCTTCGTCTGATCCCACACCGCATTGACCAAGATTCCTATTACAAGAATATATCCAAGAATATAGAACCAGAACAACAATGCAACAATGGCAGCTAAGCTTCCATACAGCAGATCGTAATTCGCAAATACGGACGCATAATAGGAATAGATCCACGAAGCAAGCAGCATTCCGCCGGATGCCACGATGCTTCCGGGCAGTATTTTTCTGAACTTGATCCGCTCCGATGGCAGAACATAGTAGTTGTAGCTGATCATCAGGAAATAAAGCGCAAGGGCAATGGGCCATCTTAGAACAAACCAAATACTGTCAAAGATAAATTGCAAGTGCAGGAACTGGTTCACATATGCAGTGAATACGTGAATAATAATTTCTCCGTAAACGAGGATCAGTAAGCCAAAGACCAGTGTGAAAATTGTGATCAAAATCGTCTTCACCGCCCTCAAACGCTCCCTGATGATGCCTCTTCCGCCCGAAGGGTGTCCTGTAAAGGAATAATTTGAGATTCGCATCAAAGAATAAGATGCTTTGGAAGCCGCCCACAATGCGAATACAATAAACGCTGCACTGATTGCCCCTGATGGGTTATAAGTCAGATAATCCGACAAACTGGCTGAGATTTCCGGCGATACATATTGTGTTAAAATATCTTTAATCGCGTTCATAGATATGGAAAATACGCCCAGCATTTCACCAAGGATAATGGCTGCCGGCACCAATGACAGCAGAAAAAAGAAAGCCAATTCCGCCGCAACCCCCTGATAATACGGATCCGAGATTTTTTTTATAATCATCAATGTCATATTTAGCAGTCTTCTGCCACTCATCGCTCTATGAATCCCCTTCCCAATGTTTCATCCCCTAGTTTCTACCCCGTTGATATTGATCGTAACTGCGCTAAATTTCCAGCCTGTTAGGCGGAAGGTGCAGCCGCAGCTGCAATCAGCATTCCTTTCAGTTTCTGCAGGGCGGCCGCTCTATGGCTGATTTGATTCTTCTCCTCTGCTGTTAGTTCAGCAAAGGTTCTGTCATATCCATTTGGAACAAATAACGGATCATATCCAAAGCCATTGCATCCCCTCTCCTTGTATATAATATGCCCTTCACACTCTCCCCTTGCCACGATTTTCCTTCCATCGGGATAGATCATCGTGATGACAGACACAAATCTGGCGGTTCTCTGATCCTCATCCACCGGTTCAAGCAGGGAGAGAAGTTTTTCATTATTTTGTGCATCACTTGCGTCTTCTCCTGCAAACCTTGCAGAGATTACGCCCGGTGCTCCATCCAGCGCATCCACCATCAGTCCGGAATCATCCGCAATTGTGATTTCACCGCAAAGCTCCTGTATCTCTCTAGCTTTTTTTTCGGAGTTTTCCTCAAAGGTGCTGCCGTCCTCTTCCACCTCAATATCCGGAACGCCGGCGGCATCTCTGGGTACCACTTCCATTCCAAACTCTTTCGTTATGGCTTGAATCTCGTCTATTTTGTGTTTATTCTTTGTTGCAGCTACAATACGCATGCAATTCACCCCTTTCGTGTCTGATGGAACTGCTGATTTCATGGAAGGTGCACAGCCAGTCGAGGAAATGTGCGCACAGAATGAATCAGCGCTTTCTTATCCAATGTCGCCCAAAACCTCTTTTTGGACTGTAATTAGTTCTCTGCAGCCCTTCGCTGCAAGCTCAAGCATCTGCTGGAGCTGCTGGGGCTGAAAGGGAGAATCCTCACCGGTGCCCTGAACCTCAATATATTCTCCCTGGTCTGTCATTACAACATTCATATCTACCTTTGCATTGGAGTCCTCAGCATAAGGAAGATCGAGAACCGTTTCATCTCCGACAATTCCAACGCTTACTGCAGATACAAACGTCTTGACCGGAATTGCATCGATCAATTTTTTCTCTTTCATCCACTTCATTGCTTCCACCATGGCGACGAAAGCACCTGTAATGGATGCGGTGCGGGTTCCGCCATCTGCCTGAATCACATCGCAGTCGATCCAGATCGTTCGCTCACCCAGGCGATCCATATCAACCACCGAACGAAGGGCTCTTCCGATGAGCCGCTGGATTTCCATGGTTCTTCCGTCAACTTTGCCTCTGGAGGAATCTCTGGTCTTTCTGGTACCTGTGGAGCGGGGAAGCATCCCGTACTCCGCAGTGATCCATCCTTTTCCGGTTCCTTTCAGGTGCTGCGCCGTCTTCTCTTCCACGGATGCAGTGCAGATTACTTTCGTATTGCCCATCTCTATAAGTACGGATCCCTCAGCATGCATCAGGTAATGGTTGGTAATTTTCACAGCCCGGAGCTGGTCAAAGTCTCTGTCGTCAAATCGTTTCATAGTAACTCCTCGTTCCCTACCCTCCTTTGACAAGGTACAACACGGTTTGCAAAGGCAAATTTGTCAAAGGAGGGTAGATAAAAGAAGAACTCTTACGAGTTCTTCATCATTACACTTTCAATTACATCGGCAACATCTTCGCAGGCATCGCAGCAAATTTCCATATAGTGCAGTGTTCTGCCCCAGCCATAAACTTCCAGCGGATCTTTGCCCTGAACATAGAGGTTACGGGTAGCCTTTGTAAACAGTTGATCGCCCTCTTCTTCCATACGGTTAATTTCTACGATCAAACCGTGCAATGTGTGGGATTTTCTGAAATTATGGAATTCAACAAGAGCTTCCCGGAGTGCCTCACAACATTTTACAATGATCTCAGCCATTTTTAAGGAATCCTCTCGCATGCTCCTGATATTGAACATGTACATACGCATCAGTACGTCTTCTATGGCGTCGGTTACATTGTCAATTGCATCAGCCATGGCAACGATATCTTCTCTTTCAATGGGGGTGATAAATTCCTTCGCCAGTTTTTTCATCATGATATGCCGTTCCACATCGCCGGCATGCTCGATATTATGCATTTCCTTCATCTTTTCTTCCAGTTCATCCGGATTGAAGTTGTGCATAATTTCACTCAGCAAATTTGCTGCCTGGCAGGAATAATTCACAAGCTCAACAAACGTGCTGAAGTAATTATCATCTTTCTTTATAGCCATTCTATTATCTTCTCCTTTAATCTGTTCTAATACGCGCGACTCCCGTTAAAATATCTTCATAAACAACCAAGTCATCAGGAAACCAATGAGGCCGCAGCCCGGGAAGGTCAGGATCCACGCGGATACCATTTCTCTGACGACACCCCAGTTTACGGAAGAAAGCCTCTTCGCAGCTCCAACCCCCATAATCGAAGTGGTCTTTGTATGGGTTGTGCTTACCGGCAGGCCGAAAGTCGAAGCGGTAAACAAGCAAAGCACCGCAGCCAAATCTGCGGCAAATCCCTGATGTTTCTCAAGCTTTACCATGTCCATTCCTACAGACTTGATAATGCGGTATCCTCCGATGGAGGTTCCCAGCGCCATAATCATAGAGCAAAGCACCATCAGCCAGATCGGAATTTGAAATTCCACTACGTTGCTGTTTCCCTGAGACAAGAAGATGCCAAGCAGAAATACGCCCATAAACTTTTGACCATCCTGTGCGCCATGCATGAATGCCATACCTGCTGCTCCTGCAACCTGCGCATTTTTAAAGACAAAATAGGTCTTTCTTCTGTCTGCTCCGGCAAAGATCTTCTCAATGGCTTTTACAACGATCCATCCGGCTCCGAAGCCCATGCAAGTCGAAAGGATCAGCCCATAAACAACCTTAACCCATTCACCAGGGTTGATGCCGGACATACCGCCCTGCAATGCAATGGCTGCTCCCGAAATTCCTGCGATCAGCGCATGGCTTTCGCTGGTCGGAATTCCGAACCACCAAGCTGCCGTTGCCCAAAGCACGATGGCAAACATCGCTGCACAAAGAGCAACCAGCGCATCCCCCGAATTTCCTCCGAAGTCTACCATTTTATAAATGGTCTGCGCTACTGTGGCATTGAATATTGTCATAATAAATACGCCAAAGAAGTTGAATACCGCCGCCATCAGAATTGCGGCCTTGGGTCCCATGGAACGTGTGGAGACACACGTAGCGATCGCATTGGGGGCATCGGTCCATCCATTGACCAGAATAACGCCCAATGTCAGTATGGTAGTAACCACAAGAGCCGGATTCGAAAATAATTGGTCGATAAAATCAACAAGTAAAACTGTCATTCAATTCCTCCTTTTCAAACGATACTATCATACCATTTTTAATAGTGTATTACAATAATATTTGTCGAAACGCAAGCCTAACCAGTTTGTCGAAATTCAAGTTTTAACCAATATGGTTCATCACACATACTATGGTAAGGGCTAGCCCAATAGTCCAACGGTTAAAGTAAAAGGAGCTAATCAAAATGTCTTATCAACAAGACAACTACTATCGTCCTCCTTACCCTGATAAGGAAGACTGCTACCGTCCTCCTTACCCTGATAAGGAAGACTGCTACCGACCTTCTTATCCTGATAAGGAAGACCACTACTACCGTCCTTCTTATCCCGATAAGGAAGACTGCTACCGACCTTCTTATCCTGATAAGGAAGACCACTACTACCGTCCTTCTTATCCCGATAAGGAAGACCACTGCTACCGTCCTCCTTATCCAAAAAAACAGACTCACAATCACGAAATTTTAGGCAGTGTCCTAATCGCTGAAGAAAAAAAAGACCCGCATAACCACCGATTTGCCACTGTTTCTGGAGAAGTGATTCCTTATGGTCCTTGTGATCACGTTCATGAAGTAAAATTCCGCACCGATTTCTTTGAAGATCACTACCATGAATTTTACGGCAGAACTGGAGGAGCGATCCAGGTAGGCGACCGTCATATCCATTTTCTTGCATCGGTTACCACATTTGTCGATGGTCATAAACACAAATTTCGGGTTGCCACACTGATTGAAGACCCCATTGGGGATTGATATGAAAAGCCTCGCATAACGCGAGGCTTCTCTTATTACTTTAGTTGTCATTCAGCCTACCGGTTTGTATTCGGTCCCATTCCTACCTTTTTCGCATTGTGTCCCAAATTTTGACCTTCCACGGTATTGGGAACACCGCCTTCTTTTATTTCATTGCTCTTCTTGTTTCCCAAAGAGCGGTTCTTCTTTTTCATCTGTTATCACCTCAAGAATAGAATTCCCTATTCTCAGTCTGATATGCTTCGATCTGCTTCTTATTTTTTACGGCCTCCACAGCGCCTGCAGCTTCCGTAGACAATGCAGCCGCAGCGGTCGCAAAACTGCCGCAATCCCGAAGACTTTTCCCGTCCAAGGCTGACGCGATAAAGGCTGCAGCAAAGTTATCTCCTGCTCCCGTAGTATCAATAACTTGCGCAGGATAAGCGGGGAGAAGATATCGCTCCTTTGCATTTTTAATGAAACATCCGTCTTTGCCCAGCTTAATAATTACATTACCCACACCATTTCGAAGAAGGCAATCTGCCATTTCGTCCGGAGTGTTTTCTCCCGTCAGCAGCCTTGCTTCCTCCAGATTTGGCAGAAAATAATCAACATAAGGAAGGATCTCCTGAAGATCCTTCATGCCTTCCCCTCCCGTCATGGGAACCATGTCCGCAAATGTTACGGTTTGATGTTCTCTCGCAGTCTTTACAATTTCAAAAATCGTATCCATATTTCTCAGCTTGCTGGAAAAGATGCTTGCCAGCGACACTGCTCTTGCACTTTTGATCAGGGAAAAATCAATCTCCTCCGGAAGAAAGCTTCCAGAAACCTTTGTCTGGGTTTTCAGGAACCTTCTTTGACCATCCTGATCAATTATCACGATATTCAGTCTTGTTTCCGCCTCTGGATCGATCAGCATGCCTTCATAGTGAATTCCTTCCTCAGCGCAACGTTTAACAATCATTTCACCGGCCATATCCTTGCCGATGTGACCTATGAGGGCTGTTTTTTTTCCGAGCCTGGATAAGATGACAGCTTCGTTGAACGCATCGCCGCCTGTGGTCAGTCGGATCATGTCAACCATCGTGGTTTCACGGTGAAAAAACTGCTCATCAACAGGACCGACAGGAAGGTCTAGTAACACGACTCCGATACAAACTACATCAAGGCTTTTCATAATTTCTGTCTCCTTATCTGCTGCAAATTCTTTTTCATTATTCTACCATAAAAGTACGCTTTCTCTAACAGCTTTTCACAGAACCATTCAAATATATTTTGCAAAACAAGACAGAATATATAACATTAGAATTGCTCTGTTGCTGAATTATTAAACCGGTGTACTCTGCCATAGCAAAAGCTGCAAAAAAATCGGCAGATTGACTTTGAAATTTAGATTGTATAAGATTGTATAAGATTGTCTGGAAATGGTATAATTTGTTGAAATCGGAATGAAGATTAAGGAGTATCGAATGAGCAAAACGATAGAAAAAATTCATGTAATTGGTATGCAGATGGATCTTGGCGCATCCAAGCGCGGTGTAAATATGGGACCTTTGGCCATCCGATATTCGGGGCTGATGGAAAAGCTGGAAGAACTGGGTTTTTCCGTTTCCGATAAAGGTGATATTCTGGCAGGCGAGCCTGATCCTTCAAATCCTAAGTTAAAGAACTTCAAGCCCATTTTCGAAGCCAACAGAAGCCTCTTTGAAACAGTCAGCACTTCGCTGAAGGAAGGCGCCTTTCCAGTCATATTAGGTGGAGATCATTCTGTGGCAGCGGGAAGTATTTCCGCAACGAATCAGTTCTATAAAAAAGTCGGAATCATCTGGATTGACGCTCATGGAGACTTTAACAACGAAGAAAGTTCTCCCAGTGGAAATATGCATGGGATGCCCCTTTCCGCAGTGACAGGTTTCGGCCCCGCTTCAATGGTCGCGTTCAGCGGATCGGATCAATATGTAGATCCTCAAAATGTGGTGGTCGTGGGAGGAAGAGACATTGACCCCGGCGAGAGAAAACGCATGGCAGAATCCGGAATTCATGTATTCTCCATTCATGATGTGGACCGCCTTGGAATGGCAGAAGTGATGAAACGAGCCATTGAGACTGCGGGAAACGGAACCGATGGAATTCACGTCAGCTTTGATGTAGATGCAATCACGCCGCAGGAAGCACCTGGCGTCGGAACTCCTGTCCACAGCGGACTTACCGTACGAGAAGCGTTTTTGGCAGCAGAGCTAATCGCAGAATCAGGAAAGCTGATCGCGCTGGATATGGTTGAAATTAATCCGATTCTTGACGAAAAGAACCGTACCGGAATCCTCGCTTGTGAGCTAATTCTGTCCATGCTAGGCAAAACAGTATATTAAAGTAAAACAGTATATGATATGAAACGATCTGTTACCACATCATACGATTTGCAAAAACAAATTTGGGTATTATTATTGAAAAGAGAGGTGACAGAATGGATAAACGAACGAAAATTGTGATGAGTCAGGTCATGCTTCCCAGCCAGGCCAACGTGGCTGGAAATGTCCATGGCGGTGAAATCATGAAACTGATGGATACGGCGGCAGGCGCTGTCGCCAAAAAATATGCCCGAGGCAATGTGGTGACCGCCCGGGTGGACGAACTGCAATTCCATCTCCCGGTATTTGTAGGCGCAATGGTTACAATGACAGCTACCATTGCCTATGTGGGCAGGACCTCAATGGAGGTTGTCGTTACCGTTGATGTAGAGGATCTGGAGTCTGATACCCAGCCCATCCGCGCCCTGTCCTCTTACTTCACCATGGTAGCTTTGGACAAGGCGGGCAAACCGCGGCCCCTTCCTCCGCTACAGCTTGAAACAGAAGAAGAAAAGGTACTTTATGAAGAAGCAAAACGCAAGCGAGAAGGCTTGCGCTGCAAATGCTAACGAAGTAGCATCAATTTTATAATCAACCGTCGATCAGGATCTTGCGTTCTGTTCCTTCATGGAGCAGATTCCAAAGATCCTTTTCATTTCCTGCCTGAATTGCATCCCTGTATTCCTGCAGCCGCTCGATCATACCATTGATCTCCGCAGCAAGGTTTTCCCGATTGAAAAGGAAAAGCTCAGACCACATCGTTTCGTTGAGCTTGGCCACCCGACTCAGATCTTTATAGCTTCCTGCAGAAAACCCCTTATGACGAACAGAGGTAGGACTCTTCACATAAGCACTGGAAACAACATGCGCAAGCTGCGAAGTAAACGCAATGATCTGATCATGCTCTTCCGGCGTCGATATCTGTACATGGTTGAACCCGAGAGACAACCAAAACTTCTTAAGCTGATCCATATCCTGTATGCTCATATCCCGCTGGGGTGTAAGGATCATGGATGCATGCTTAAACAGGTTCTTCTGAGAATGCTCAAATCCTGAATATTCAATCCCAGCCATGGGATGCCCCCCCACATAGACAAATCCCTTTTCATCAGCGATAGGCTGAATATCTCTGCAAACAGCAGACTTCACACCGCAGCAATCAATGACCACGGCACCCTTTTTTAGCTCACTTTGATGTTCCTGAACAAAGCCTACTGCCGCAGCGGGATAAAGCGCAAGGATGACAAGATCACATTGCAGCATTACTTCTTCCGTAAGCTTCTCATCGATGGCTTCCAGAAGGATCGCCTTGTAGATGACAGATTCCTGCAGGTCAGTTCCGAAGACTTTATGCTCTGTATTTTGTTTGATCGCTTTGGCGATGGAGCCTCCAATGAGCCCCAAGCCGACAATTCCTATATTCATCATTTCCCCCCGTTCTTTAGTGCGCCCCATGAAATGCAAAAGGCAGGATATTCTGTACGCTCTTAACCAGATCCGTAAAGGCCTCCGGTGTCAAAGACTGCTGACCGTCACAAAGCGCGTGGATCGGATCGTTATGAACCTCGATGAGCAAACCGTCCGCTCCACATGCAACCGCTGCCATGGCCATTGGTTTTACAAGCTTTGATAGTCCCGTAGCGTGACTGGGATCAACAACAATGGGCAGATGGGTCATGGTTTTCAGAAGCGGCACGGCGGAGAGGTCCAGAGTGTTTCTCGTTGTGGTTTCGAACGTCCGGATGCCCCGTTCGCACAGAATGACCCGGCCATTGCCTCCGGCCATGATATATTCTGCACTCATGAGCAGTTCTTGAAGGGTACTGGAAAGTCCTCTCTTCAGAAGGATCGGCTTCGTTGTTTTTCCCAGCTCCTTTAGAAGCTCAAAATTCTGCATATTTCTAGCTCCCACCTGAATCACATCCACCTCTTCAAACAAGGGCATCTGCGACAGATCCATTATTTCTGAAACGATGGGGAGACCGGTAGCCTTCTTTGCTTCCAGCAAAAGGTCGATTCCCTTATCACGCATCCCCTGGAACGCGTATGGGGAGGTTCTGGGCTTAAATGCCCCTCCTCGCAGCATTCCTGCTCCCGAGGCTTTCACACTTTCGGCAACGCTGCAAATCTGATCGAGGGATTCAACTGAGCATGGCCCTGCAATAATTTGGAAGTTTCCTCCCCCAACTTTCACGCCGTTTACATCAACTACGGTGTCCTGGGGATGGAATTTTCGATTCGCATTCTTGTAAGGTTCGGTGCTGC
>JAQSXD010000350.1 GCA_029266295.1 Bacillota bacterium
AGACACGGGGCCTATCGGCCCCATTGGTCCCACAGGTGACACAGGTCCGGCAGGCGCTACGGGCGCAACTGGTCCGACTGGAGACACGGGACCCACAGGTCCGGCAGGCGCTGTAGGCGCAACCGGTCCCACAGGAGACACTGGACCTACAGGCCCGGCTGGCGCTACGGGCGCAACCGGTCCGACTGGTGACACCGGACCTACAGGCCCGGCTGGCGCTGTAGGCGCAACCGGTCCCACAGGAGACACTGGACCCATCGGCGAAACCGGCCCGACCGGGCCAGCAGGTACTGCTGGGTTATCCGAATATGCCTATATTTACAATTTGGATGCTCAAGTGGTTGCTTTAGAAGCAGATATATTGTTTAGTACGAATGGAGTTATCGTTGGTACTATTGCACATGCGCCAGGAACAACCACCATCCAGCTTGGCACTGCGGGGGACTACGCCGTTTGGTTTTATGCGGCAGGTGTTGAACCGAATCAATTTACCCTTTATCAAAATGGCGCTCCCGTTGCTGGAGCAGTATACGGATCAGGGGCCGGTACCCAACCGAATCCTGGGATGGTAATCATCACCGCAGCCGCAGCCGACGTCTTGACTGTACGAAATCACACAAGTGCTGCTGCCGTTACACTACAAACATTGGCCGGAGGAACACAGATTAATTCTAACGCTTCAATATTGATTCAAAAAATAAGTGCGTAGGATCACACTGTTCGTTTTTTAAAACTCTTCTCTTGTTATGTTGAAAGATAAACGCAAATAAATCTCAAAATCAAAACAGTCGAACGAAATTCTTGTTCGACTGTTTTCAATTATTCGGAAAGCCCTCCGAATCCTGTGTATTTAATTTAAGATTAGTATGATAGTGACTGTAAAGATACGAGGAGAAAGCTGCTCTTTGTGTAAAAAGAGAGGGGTCAAACTAATATTTATCCAACTCAGTATCATCCAGTAGAATTTGGGGGCCCTTTGGCTTTTCAAATCGATCCTGTTTCGACTTAAACCGATCCTGTTTTTCACCAAATTTTCCTTCTTCAAGAAGTCCTGCAGAAACTCCAGGCAAGACCTTCACTCCTGCATTCACCTTGAATCTCCCTACCATTTCTTTCAGCATCTCTGACTGGCTGGAAAGCTGCTCACTGGCAGCGGCACTTTCCTCCGCAGTTGCAGAGTTGTTTTGCGCCACCTGGGCAACCTGTTCGATTCCCTTGTTTACCATATCAATTCCTGTCGCCTGCTCCTTGGAAGCGTCGGCGATGCTGCCAACAAGATCCGCTGTAGTTTCGATCCGCCCAACGGTCTCCTTCAGCGACGAAGCAGTTTCATTGGCGATCTTCATACCATGCTGAACCTTTGTAATGGAACCTTCGATCAGTTCTGTCGTTTCTCTGGCCGCAGCTGCACTTCTTGCCGCCAGATTCCTGACCTCTTCTGCCACCACTGCAAATCCCTTACCGTGCTGTCCTGCTCTTGCCGCCTCCACCGCCGCATTGAGGGCTAGAATATTGGTCTGGAACGCGATATCGTCAATTACCTTTATAATCTTAGAAATATTGGCAGAGGAATCGTTGATTTCTTCCATAGATCCCAGCATACCCTGCATCTGGTCATTTCCTTTTACGACATCATTCCTTGCTTCGGCCGCTAGCTCACTGGCTTTTCCTGCATTGACTGCATTTCGCTTTGTCTGGGATGCAATCTCCGATATGGAGGCCGTAAGTTCCTGAATTGCGCTGGTCTGCTGGATAGAGCCCTGCGACAAGGACTGGCTTCCCGTAGAAACCTGTCTGGATCCGGTATTGACCTGATCTGCCGCATTTCTGATATCGCCCATAACCCCACTTAAGGAAACGATGATATTATTGAGAGAATTTTTTATCTCAACAAAATCTCCCATGTAATCCGCGGTGATAGACAGCTCCAGATTGCCTCCGGCCATCTGGGCAAGAACGGCTGAAATATCGCCTATGTAAGTTTGCAAATTGGAAATGGTACTGTTAAGCGCAAGCTTAATCTCTGCATGATCCCCCCTGTAGCTTCCATTCATAGAAACCTGAAGATTGCCCTTAGCCAGCTCTTTCAGCACCGCCGCTGCTTCCTCAATAGGCGAGATCACTGCATCTAACGTCGCATTGACACCATCGATGACGTTGCTGAACTGCCCCTTGAACGTCGAGGAATTTCCTCTGACTTGCAGATTTCCCTCAATTGCTGCTTCCGACAGCTTGCCGGTTTCATCCACTAGGTTTTGTATGTTTTCAATCATTGCGATCAGTGCCGGAACCAAAGTGTCGTCCTCGCTGCGTTTCCCTCCATCGATGATGTTCTGAAGATCGGAAAGATCTCCCGCAGCAACATGGGTGAGAATTTCAACGACCCGATTCATTCTGTAGTTGATTAGGTTGACCGATTCTGCGATATTCTGATAGATACCGAGATAACGCCCTTCCACCTTTACCGAATAGTCGTTGAGGCTCATTCTGTACATGACATCATTTCCTTCGATCAAACCGCCAAGACCGTCGACGCAAGAGTTTATGTCGTCTTTAATCCGTTCGAAGTCACCGCTATAACTTGCAGTAAGCTTTTCCGGAATTTCACCTCTTCCAATCTCCTTCAGATATTCTGCCGCCACCTTAAGGGGTCCGATCACAGCATCCAGAGTAGCATTTACCCCTTCGATTACTCTCCCAAAATCACCGCTGTGGCGGTCTTGATCTACTCTGGTATCCAACTGACCTTCAATAGCAGCCATAGAAAGGGTGTTCATGTCCTCAACCAGAAGGTTGATGGCTCTAATGCAGGTATTGATATTATTTTTAATTCCGTTAAAGTCTCCTTTATATTCCTCGGTAATTACAGGCGGAATTTCACCTTTGCTGATCTGATCCATATATTCTGCAGCCATTCTCAGCGGGCGAATCAAGGCATCAAGGGTCGAATTGATTCCGTTTACGATTTCACGATAACCCCCGTGGAAGGCCTCTGCACTGCCTCTTTGATCAAGATTGCCGTCAATTGCAGCTCCCGTAAGCATGGCGGTCTCCGCGGTCAGCTTATTCAATTCGTGAATCACATTATTTAAGCTGATGGACAGGATGTCCTGATCCGATTTCGGCTCTACTTCAGCCGAAAGGTCTCCTGCTGCAATTCTCTGTGCTGAGTTGGCCTGCTCCCTGATATTTTCAATCATCTTGCGAAAGCTCCCCGCCAGTCTTCCGATTTCATCATCAGAATGAACGGTGAGATCCACACTTACATTGCCAGCAGCCAAAGAATCCGAGGCCAGAACAATCTGCTCCAGCGGCTTTGTAATATTCTTTCTAATGAGTATTCTGGCACCAATCACAACTCCCAAAATACCAATCAAAGCGATCGCCGCAAGCAGAATAACCAGTCGATAAACCTCAGCCATGATGTCATCAGCGTCAAGGTCAACGCCCACCATTCCGACGGTTTTCCCTTTAGAATCCAACATCGGTGTAAATACCGTCAGCATATATCCGAAATTGGGATCCTGATAAAGTCCGTTGTTAAAAACCTGACCATTTTCAACCGCTGCTTCAAAGGCCAGCCCTTCTTCGTCGGTATCAAAGAAGTCTGCATAATCGACAATGGTATCAAATTCAAAAATATCTTCCGGGTTATCTCCCGAAGCCTGTCCTTCTACGATGTAGCGGATCTGCTGATTCCCGATAGGAACCACAACATACAGATACTTAACTCCGGAAACCTCTTTCGCTTCAGAGATCAGCGCCTTTGACTCAGAGTAATAGTCTGTTTCTGAGCTGGACTTTGCCAAAATTCTGAAGGCATCGCTGTCAATCTGTGAAGCAGTCAGTCTACCAATGCTTTCTGCCTGATGGGCCTTTAGCAGGAGTACTTCGCTCCGATACTGGTGGATACTGAAGGAAGCAATCAAAACAGTGATAAGAAAGACCATTGTAATAAAGATCCACAATATTTTTCTGCTGATGGAACGGCCACGAATTTTTGTGTCAGTAACTTTCATAACTTGTCCTCCGTTTCAAGTAAATTGCCTATACTCCATTCTCTTATTTTCATTGCCATTATATTATTTTATCGGCGCTATGGTCAAGAAGCTTACCCCCTTATCAAAATCGACTTGCTCCTGAATTACGAATAAACAAAGCCCAAAATTCAATTTTTTTGAAATTTTAGGCTTTGTTTTGTCATATTAACTTAAAAAATCTTGTCATACTAACATAAAAAAATGATGAAATTTAGCGATCCCATATAGACTTTCGTTTTGTAGCTGGAAAACCCCTGTGAAAATCGCAACTTAATTAAAAAAACAGCTTAAAGAAAGCAACTTTTTTTATCTGGGAGCACCGACACTCTTCTGGATTCGTTAAACAGTTGCTTGTGCTTCTTCTGCGGCTCCATGCTCGGACTCTTCCTTCTGTGCATTTAAAACCGCTGCATCTTCCGGCTTCTGGCGAATCAGCAGGTTCATAAAAATGGCCGTCAATGCTCCCACACAAATTGCTGAGCCAAATAAATA
>JAQSXD010000015.1 GCA_029266295.1 Bacillota bacterium
ACACCTGTTCCCATCTCGAACACAGTAGTTAAGCTCTTCAGCGCTGATGATACTTGGCGGGCAGCTGCCTGGGAAAGTAGGACGTCGCCGGTTTTTTATTAAGGCCCCATGGTCAAGCGGTCAAGACACCGCCCTTTCACGGCGGTAACCCGGGTTCGATTCCCGGTGGGGTCACCAATTAGTGCAAAATAGCACAAAAAACTCTGTTTATTACAGAGTTTTTTTTATTTTTTTACCAAATTTTTCGGTTGGACAAGGCGACCAAGGTATCACGACAAATGATTCTGGAAAGGCAGCCTATTGTGATAAGGCCAATGATTATATACGGAACATCTTATTGACCATTCCTTATTGTAACGAGTCAACGGATAGGCTGTGTTCTGATTTTTTACGACACTGTTTCATCAGTTGACGCAGCCTTTTAATAGCCTTTTTTTTATCCTTCGTTTCTTCTGGTATCTCATCCCATAAAAAAAGAAAGTAATTATGAAATGCTTTAACGATATTTTTATCTGAGACTGTAAAGTTCTTTTCTTGATAGGATGGATCTTTCTTTATTGCATGATGAAAGGTTTCGATCATGACGAGGCCATCACGCTTTACCATCCAGTTAATGTTTACAATATGCGGATAGTCATTCTTGCTAACAAAGGCAATTTCATAGTTTTCATAGGTCTGAAGCAGATAAACGAGGTACTCCAGCTGACAGATGATATCAATGTTATCAGGCTTTATATTTCTTAAAATATAGTTCTCGTCGAAAGAGTATTTGTTTTTCTCAATTAGTTCCTCAAGCGCTTCAATGAAGTAAATGTCTTTGTATTGATAGCTTCTGATCTGAACGTGAAATGCTTCCAATCTACGATTATGCAGGTGGATGCGGTATGAAAGCTCCTGACCTGTAATCCCTGTCAATCTGAGATATTTCTCATAGAGAGCCGATGGCATTGTTGTGGTGCTTAAGCCTTCCTTAAACACATATTTATTGCCTGGATGCTCTTCGATATCCGCGAAAACCTTTTGAAATTCGTAGGAATCCTGGGGCGGATATACTTTTAATAAGGGGATCGCAGCTGATAGATCCTGATAATATCTTGCTGACCAGATTTCAATACTCTGCCTTGATTGAAAAAGAAAGGCACTATCAGGCGGGCCTTCGCTTTGCGTAGAAAAGCCATAGATTGCTCCAGATTTTGGAACAATACATAACTCTTTGTTAAAAAATGATTCGCCGGATTTCTTGTGGTAGTAAACCTTAAGATTCCCTGCAGAGAGTAAACGAAGGTTTTCTATGATTCTTACCGTACGATTTCCATTCTCATCCACTTTAATCAGCAGGATAATCTCCAGGCCGCTACGCAGTAATTCGTCCATAATCTGAATGAGCATACGGGTAAGCTCTTGTGCTCCGGGACTCAACAGTAAATCACTATTGCATGTGAGTAAAATCGGTTCTCTGGAATTATGTTTCTTCATCGCTGTGAGGAGAAGATTAATAATTGCGCAAAGTATTTCTGATGATCCGCTGATGATCTGCACCTTATCATGGCCGGAAGTGAGATGTGCTTTCGTTTTTCCAAGCAATTGAATCGCGTTCCTGTGTTCGATTTTATTTAGAGATGGCAATTCCTCATTTCTTTTATCTGCAATCCCACTGATGTCTGTTTGTTGGTGGGTCTTTATTGTACTCGTTTTCCTGCTGTGTTTTAGTTTCCTCTGCACGATTAATGAGTAATTTTGGGATGACTGCAGAAACAGCCTTAAGCTGTCCTTTAAACTCTCTTCCGTTAGGCTTGACAATGGTACTCCATATTTGGCCAGTAATTCGATTACTGCATTTCGCTGGACCAGATTATCCAATCTTTTCATAATAGAATCTAGTATTAGTTCAATATATGGTGATTCATTGGATGGTACCCTTTCGTTTCGTAACCATTTATATATTAAGGAAGAGTCGATGTTTATTTCTCTTGAAAGCTTACTGCTTTTCATATTCATGGCGCTTAGAATTCCCGATAAACATTCGCTATAGGTAATATTCTCTTTCATTTTCTGCTCCCATACTTAACAAAAATTAGATTCATTCAACGAAATTGATACCCATACATTTTACTTCAAACATAGCACACTGTAAAATCCTGTTGGATTTTGTCAGAAAAGTGGACAGGACAAATCGGAAACTTCAGGGATTTTTTGTCTTAGTTTGTGTATGATAGAAAGCAAAATAAGTATCGTCTCTAATTAGTATATTTGGAAGCAATATAAGTGTTGTCCTAATCATGATAGAGTGGCTGGCAGGAGCGCATATAATGAAGAATTTTCACCAAGAGTTAAAACCAAATAAGCGAAAAATGATGCTAATGCTAACAACGCTTCTGATTTTTATAATCAGCTATCTATGTCTTTCAAATGGTGTGTTTATTATATATCAAAACTTGTTTTATCTCCCCATCGTATACTCATGCTTTCAGTACGAAAGAAAAGGTTTGTTTTTTTCTGCTTTCATCAGCATCTTTCATTATGTGCTCTTTTCCATCTTTCATCCTGAGCCTCTGTGGGAGGAGATTGTGAGGTTGGGTGTATTCCTTGCAATTGGACTAATTACATATCAATTATCGGAAGGGATAAAAAGAGAACGATTAACGGTTGAACATTTAAATCAGTGCCTTATTAAGGATCTGAGTGCAAGAGCGCAGCTTGAAGAACATCTTGAGCAGGAGAAGGAACGGCTTCGGATCGCCATTGCCTCGATTGGTGACGGAGTAATTTCGACCGATCAGAGGGGAAGGATAACAATTTTAAATCAGGTGGCGGAACGAATGACAGGTTGGAAACAGGAGGATGCCCTTGAACTGCCCTTTGAGCAAGTTTTTCGTATTATTAACGAAGAAACCGGGGCTGCATGCGAAAATCCCATTCATAAAGTTCTGGAGCACGGTGTAACACAAGGTCTCGCAAATCACACGGCGCTGATCTCCCTAGACGGAACAGTGCGATCCATTGCGGATAGTGTGGCTCCTATTAAAAATAAGAATGGGGACATACAAGGTGTAATTCTTGTATTCAGAGATGTTACCGATGAGAAAAAAAGGCAGGAAGAGATCTATTTCAAAAGCTATTATGATGCATTGACGGGAATGCATAATAGAAGATATTTCGAAGAAGAAATCAAAAGGCTAGATGTTGCCAGAAATCTTCCAATCTCGATTATCATGGGGGATCTTAATGGACTGAAACTTGTCAATGATACGTTTGGTCATGCGCGGGGGGACAAACTTCTGATGAAAGCCGCCAGTGCAATGAAAACGGCTTGTCGATGCGGGGACATTGCTGCTCGCTGGGGCGGCGATGAATTTGTGATGCTGCTGCCAAAAACAACGAAAGAGGAAGTTGAGGATATTGTAAGAAAGATCTTGCGGTCCTGCAGTAAAATGAAGGTTGGCTCACTGAATGTTTCTGTTTCTTTAGGCTGGGGAACCAAAATAGAAAAAGACGAAAGTTTAAGCAAGGTTCTGAAAAGTGCAGAGGATTATATGTACAAGCATAAACTGGCAGAGAGCGGCAGTATGAGGGGAAATATCATCCATGCAATATTCCGCACCCTTCGGGAAAAAAATCCGCGAATCGAAAGCCACTCAGAAAGGGTAAGCCTCCTCTGCGAACAGATTGGCGCAGCGATGAGCCTATCTGCGAAAGATATCAATGAATTGAAAGTCAGCGGTCTCCTGCATGATATCGGAAAAGTCACGATTGATGACAGGATTCTTCAAAAGACTGAGAAGCTGACAGAATATGAGTGGTTGGAAATTAAACGGCACTCGGATATCGGATACCGTATTTTAAACACATCACCGGATATGTCTGATATTGCAGTAAATGTCTTGTCTCACCATGAGCGCCTGGATGGTAAAGGATACCCCCGGGGAATTTACGGAGAGGAGATTCCACTGGCTTCGAGAATTATCGCTGTTGCAGATTCCTATGATGCCATGACGAATGACAGGCCTTATAAAAAGATTCAGAGCAAAGACGAAGCGATTGAGGAGTTGATAAAAAATAAGGACACGCAGTTTGATCCGAAGATCGTTGATCTATTTATCGAAAAAATCCTGCGTACTGGAGATAGAATAAAAAGATCATCCGGGAATTGACACCATAGAATCGTAGAAAGCAAATCAAAGAAAAGAAATGGAAAGGAAAGGTGAAAGTGCGGCCATGGGATTTACATAGTTTTTAACGGTATTGGTAAGGTGCTAGTCAGCGAGTTAATCGGTGATTTTTGAGAACAGGAGGAAGTGTTGTTAAATATAAGGAAGGGACAAATAACTGTCTTAATTGGGACTTTAATCGCATTTAGCATTTTGGGACTGACGGTCATTAAGATGAATGATGACCAACAGCTCAGAACAAGAAACCTGCTTGCAGCAGCAGAGCTTGCAGTCGTAATTACAGGAATAACAGCAGTTATCAGCATAAGCAAAAACAGCAATAGACAGAAAAAAGAGCTGCACAGTATTGCACAAAGACTTGAGGACAGAGAGAACGCCTTTCAAAAGAGTATACTGATAGCTGATGAGATTGCCTCTGGTGAATTCTCTCTGAAACTGCTTGCTGAGTCTGAGCAGAATCCATTGTCAGTTGCATTGCATTCCATTGCGCTCAATTGTAATCTGCTTATAAATGAAGCCGCAAAGATTTCAGAAACATCCCGGCAGGAAGCCTGGAATGATCAAAGGGAGACCAGTACACTAAAAGGCGGATTTGCGAAGATCCTTAAACTTCAGTCTGATGGACTGTACGCAGCAGGGGAGCATATCAAACTGATAAAGGAATATATGAGTAGATTTGCGGAGGGTGAGGACTTAGCAAATCTTGAAACGAGATGTGATGATGGTAGATTTTTTTTCATAGATGAACTCAAAAACATATGTAAGCCCTGTGAAGCATTGCAGGAGGAGCTTGATATCCTTCGCAGAGCGGTCGTGGAAGGTGACCTTTCGCATAGAATCCATCAGGAGAGATTTTCTGGAAGATATCGGAAGATGGCGGATTGTCTGAATGAGACGTTGGATCTTGCAGCTGCGCCATTGAACTTGTCTGTGATGTGTTTGAAACAGATCAGTGAAGGAAAAATTCCGGAGCGCATTACTGATTATGCGGGGGGATTCCTTGAGGTGAAAAACAGCATCAGCCAATGCGTTGACGGTATGGAAGCCCTGATTGAGGTTAGAGATCTTTTGTATCGAATGAGTGTCAATGACTATACCCTTACTATGGAAGGGAGATTCAACGGGATCTTCGGAGAACTTGCATCAGGAATTAACGGTGTCTCAGAACGCATCCGAAATACCATACGAATTTTGAACGACATTGCAGATGGAGATCTCAGCGATCTGGATGACCTGCATAAAATTGGGAAAAGAAGTGAAAATGACATGCTCATGCCTTCTATGATCAAGATGATGGAGAATATACAGGGGTCGGTGGATGAGACTTCGCGGCTTACCAATGCAGTCATCGAGGGGGAGCTAACCATGCGATCAGATTCTGATCATTTTGAAGGTGCGTGGAGAGAGCTTATCGACGGAATGAACCATATCATGGCCGAAGTATCAAAACCTCTGCAAGAGGTTTCTGAAGTCATGGGGGAAATGCGTTCGGGCAGACTGCAGACTTCTGTGAGAGGTGCTTACCAGGGGGATTTTGATTTGCTTGCTCAGTCCATCAATATCTTTACATCGGACTTGAGGTCAGTCATTAGTGATATTACGTTTACAGTAGGACAAATTGCGGAGGGCAATCTGGCGGTAGATCATGTAAAAGATTACCAGGGCGATTTTTCACATATTTCAGTAGCGCTCAACAACATCATCGATTCCCTGAATATCGTCATGGGCGATATGAATAAAGCATCGGATCAAGTGGCCGCTGGGTCCCGGCAGGTCTCAGAGGGAAGCCAGTCTCTTTCTCAGGGTTCAACAGAGCAGGCCAGTACCGTTGAGGAATTGGCCGCCTCTATCTCTGAGATTGCGTCTCAGACGAAACAGAATGCAGTAAATGCAAACAATGCCAATGATTTTGCTTCTCAGGCTAAGGTCAATGCGGAGAAAGGTAATCAGCAAATGAAAGAAATGCTCAGAGCGATGTCTGATATTAGTGATTCCTCTGTCAATATTTCGAAGATTATCAAAGTCATCGACGATATTGCATTTCAAACCAATATTCTTGCCTTAAATGCAGCTGTAGAGGCTGCTAGGGCAGGCCAGCATGGGAAAGGCTTTGCAGTTGTTGCAGAAGAGGTTAGAAACCTCGCAGCCCGCAGCGCTGATGCAGCAAAAAATACCACAGAGCTGATTGAGAGTTCCATTGCGAGGGTTCAGACAGGGACTGGGATTGCAAAAGAGACCGCTGCGGCACTTCATGATATTGTGGAGACCATTGAACAAGCGGCAGACCTGGTGGGAAATATTGCAGAGGCTTCCAACGAGCAGGCTTCTGGTATCGTTCAGATTAACAAAGGGTTGGATCAGGTTTCCCAGGTTGTTCAGAATAATTCAGCCACTGCCGAGGAGAGCGCTGCAGCAAGTGAGGAACTCTCCGGACAAGCAGAGCTACTCAAGGAAATGGTTAGGAGATTCAAGGTGAGGGATCGCTTGGATGAGTCAAACGTAAACGAGAGTGCCCTTTCTTTCCGTAAGACCGAAGTAATGCCAGTGATACATACCTATGAGCAGTTGACGCTTGGGAATAAGTTGGGGAGCAAATATTAAAAAATATCCAGATGGCGGGAAGTAATCCCGTCATCTGGATAATGTATACCCCATGCAGTATTAGGTATTAGGGTCAAAATAATCTTAGGATAAGAATAACGAGTATGCAACGCCGATAGAGCCTACTATAAATAGAGAAAGGATTACTTTTGCAGGCATTTTTCCATTATTTTCGACGGCTTTTCCAAAGAGACCAAATACAAATGGGTGTATCAGGAATGGCATCGCAAAGATGAGCGGAATAAGGGCTGCTGCTTCTTGACTAAACATTCCGCCCTGAATCGCTGCGAAAAGACCGAAGTGAGAAATAGCAGAAGAAGTCGCCATAGCCGAATCATTAATACTCATTCCCGAGAGTGCCAGCATTAGAAAACTTCCAAACACTGCTACGATCTGGAAACCAAATGAAAACTGCATTAATCCTTTCACTTCTTTTGTCTTGTCACCGGAGGCGGATTTTAAGGTTCTCAGGGATAAATACGTAACCCCGATCCCTACGACAACAAGTGGAGCTACCCAGCCGACGTACAAAGAACCTCTTGATGCGCTGGCTGCCAGGATAGAAAACACAAAAATATGCCCGAAAAAGGGGATGTTTATCATAATTGGAGCTCTCGATGCAGCTTCATCGCCTAGGTCCCCAGCTGTACAGGCACCGGTTAATCCAGAGTGTGATAAAGCACCTGCCATACCGGGTCCAAGATTTCTGACATGGTTTGCCTTTGCGATCCAGATAAGAAGGGTAAGTCCTCCAAACATCCAGAATAATTGACCGAAGAGACCATATGCCATAACCGCTTTCATTCCTGTTATCTTGAATGCTTCTACCATAAGGGAGCCGCCTACAATGAAGTTGGCCGCCAAAACAACTGGAATTCCGGCAAAAAGTAGGGAGCGCAATGTGGGACCGAATTTCCAGTCAGAGAAAATAGCTCCAAGTCCTGCTGAAATCATCATTGCAAAAAATATTTGTGGTAAAGCGATGACTGGTTTGACTGAAGATGAAATGAATGATGATAAAAACAAGATTAATACGATGACAATAATTTCGAGAACACCTTTTCCAAGATACTGTCGTTTGTCTTTTATTCTTGCACGTGGGTCAATCAGAATGACGGCTCCGGCAAGGCCCAGATATGCAATGATTGGATAGAATTGATGTAGCGGGTCTCCGGACTCTACACCATAGATGAGCCTGATCAGACCTTCGATTCCAAGCAGAATAAAAAATGCTCTAATAATAAAAATTAACTGCGTATTTTTTGTCCCAAGAAGTATTTCATCTTGGCATAATGAAACTGTATCATCAACAGCGATTTCTTGGTGGGTAAGAATTTTTTTAATTTCCTGGCCTCCGACAAAAAAGGATGCGATTAATGCCGTTATGGTAACCTTACTCATCAGAATTACAACTGGCAATTCTTTAACACCTGGAGTTGCAACGTTTCCAGCAACAAGAGAATAGCCCATTAACAATCCGAAGATAACAATGATCAGGATAGGGGAATACTTTGTTCCTGACACGACTGTACGGGCAATAAGGATAATCGGTATGACCAGCAAGAAAGTTATAATGAGCTGATCAAGCATTTGAATGTGGGTGACTTGCTCTAAAATTTTCTCCATTAAATACCTCCTGATAAAGATTGAAATATTAACGATTAAGATAATATATCATAGGTTTGCAGCCGGGATCAACTCTTAAATAACCTTAAAAGCAAAGACAGCAAATTAATACTCAATATAATAAGTTTGCGGTTAAATCAGTACGTTTTTGCCGGATTTGACCCAAAATTGATCCTTTTTCATAATGTTTATAGGATGTGATTTCCTTTGCTAAATATATTCGTGATATAGTAAACTGAAAAAACCCCAATGAAAATTTCATCAAAAATGAAAAAATAAAATCGAAAAACAGTTGACAAAGGGGGTGACAATCGAGTAGAATTTAACTTGTCACGTCACCGCTCCTTAAAGGAAGGGTGTGCAGTGAAACAAATAATATGCGCGATTGGCGGAATTGGCAGACGCACTAGACTTAGGATCTAGCGGGCGACCGTGGGGGTTCAAGTCCCTCATCGCGCACCATTTGGAAATGGCACAGCAGTAGCAGTGCCATTTTTTTGTTGTGAGTGAAGAGGGAGTTGAACCCGAAAGGGCATCGAGAGAAAGAAAACCATCCGGGATGGTTTTGCTCGAGATGGTCCAAGCCTGCACGGCAGGCGCAGGACGGCAGCTACACGCTAAGCGTGCAGCTGTGTAAGTCCCTCATCGCGCACCAATTGGAAATGGCACAGCAGTAGCAGTGCCATTTTTTTGTTGTGAGTGAAGAGGGAGTTGAACGGAAAAATTGCACAATCAGAGATTGGGCAATTTACGTATGGCACCTACCAGACATTTGTTGACACAAATGAGGTTAGGTGCGTAACCCGAAAGGGCATCGAGGGTTAGAAAACCATCAGATGGTTTTCCGTGAGTCTTGTGATTGTTAGCCAAAGCATTCTTATAAGATGAAGGATTAGAGGCGATGTGAGGGAAGGAACGAAGGAAAGCTTTCGGTCATAAAATGAAGAGTATGAAGTGTATTGCGCTTCATTTTATAGATAGGGAGTGTTTATGTTGCAATACTGGCAACATCCAAATTATTACGCGGGATATTACGGCAGCTGCAGCGGATCGTTTTCCTCTGTATATGCAGGTGTGGTAACAACAGCAGCGCAAATTGTCAACGACCAGGAAGCGGTACAATTCGTTCCGCCAGTTGTGGAACTGAACGCTGTGGAATTCAATGGTAAAGATCTTTTAAGAATTATCGTACCAGGCAATTATTTCTGTATGGGTTTTGTAACTCCTGCTGCTGATGAAGATGGTCCAATCACAATTTCAATCGGGCTTAACGGCCCAGGTTTTGGATTGTATGGGGCAAATAACGGCACTGCCGCAGGACAGCAAGTAGTCTGTTTCGGATTCACCGGATTTATCCCAAAGGGGACGACCCTTGGATTGTATAATGCAAGCGGAAAACCGATCCGTCTCAGTCGCTTGCCTGCAAGAATCGCAGTTTTTAGGATATGACAACGAGAATCCGGAATTGACTCCGTGTTGAAAAATCGAGAATTTTCAACATGCAGTGAATTACCCCGTTGACAATAAAAAAATCCTATAGTATAATTCATAAATACAAGTAAATGAGTCAAACCGTTGAAGCAGAAAAAAATCAGAAAGTGACCTGATAGAGAGTAAGGGATGGTGGAAGCCTTGCAGGGAGCACTGAATAATATGGACTGCTGAGGGCGGCGTTAAATGCGCCGACGTAGGATCCGCGTAAGAGGTCAGGGATATGTTTGTATCCTGCTGAGAGTTCTTAATTGAACTGAAACAAGGTGGCACCGCGGAAGTATTTTCGCCCTTGATCTGTACGTTAGATCAAGGGCTTTTTTATTTTACGAAAAGGAAAGAGGATAATATGCAGAACTATGGAAAAATTGTAATTATCGGCGCTGGTCATGTGGGCTCGCATTGTGCGATGGCTCTTGCCTGGCGAAGCGTCTGCAGAGAAATTGTCCTGGTTGATCTTGATCAGAAAAAAGCAGAAGCACAAGCGTTGGACGTAGCGGATGCACTTTCCTTTCCGGCGGCGAATACGGCAGTAAGGGCAGGAAGCTATTCCGATTGCTCCGATGCGGATATCGTTATCATAGCAATCGGAGAACCCAGGCAGCCTGGGCAAACCCGGCTGGATCTTTTGGAAAGCTCTGCAAGGATGCTGCAAGCTTTGATTGGCGAGTTAAAGCAGATAGAACTTAGTGGTATTGTAGTTACCATAACAAATCCTGCTGATATCGTTGCTGACTATGTGCGTCGAGGATTGGGAATGGATCGATTCAGAGTCTTTGGAACTGGAACCTTGCTCGATACGGCTCGCTTGATCCGAATCCTGTCTGAAGAAACTGGAGCGAAGCGAGGGGAAATCAACGCATTTTCGTTGGGTGAGCACGGTGACTCTTCCATGATTCCTTTCTCGCAAGTACTGATTAACGGTGAGCCTTTTGAAAGGTTTTCGCAGCTCGACAAAGAAGCGGTTCTGCATCGAACCCGATTGAGTGGAATGGATATCATAAACGGCAAGAATTCCACGGAGTTCGGGATCGGCCAAGTGCTTTCGCTGCTCTGTCAATGTATCTTAAGAGATGAAAAAATGGTTCTCCCGCTATCGGTTTCACTGGAAGGAGAATACGGACAGACAGATGTTCACTGCGGCGTACCTTGCAGGATTGGAAGAAACGGGATTGAAGAGATAGTAGTGCTGGCACTCTCAGGTGAAGAGCAGCAGCAGCTGAATGCTTCCTGTGAGATCATTCGAAAACACATCGCATTGGCTCAGGAAGCAGCACCACAAAACGCTTAAATAATAAGTGATATGACAAAATTAGAAGAATTTCATATATTTTGAATTTAACCATCCGTTAATATTGATTGATAGAAAGTGAGTGTAAGATTATGAAAGCATTGAAAAAAATATTTTTATTTACCGTCATTACTGCCCTCGTTACCTTGAGCCTGAGCGCCTGTGGGGGAAAGACTGCCGATAATGGCGGAGAAACACCTGAAAATGTAAAACCTAAACTGAAGATTGCTATTGTACAACCGATGAGTCACACTTCGTTGGATCAGATTCGGGATACGATCGTTTCTGAGCTCGAAGCATCCGGCCTCAATCTTGAAATTGAAACCCTTAACGCCAATGGGGACACTTCAGCTCTTGCTACCATTTTGCAGAACGTAAAATCCAAGGGTGTTGATATTGTTATTCCGATCGCGACTCCAACTGCCCAGAGTGCAAAGAGCGTCTTTGATGGGGATGGCACTCCTATCGTATTTGCAGCAGTATCCAATCCTGTGGCAGCTGGGCTGACCGGAGAAGATTGCAAGGATATCACAGGAGTATCCAACAACATTCCTTCCGACGAGATTGTAAAACTCATATCCAATTTCCAGCCGGATTACAAAAAGATTGGATTCCTTTATACTTCCAGTGAAACAAACTCTGTTGCAACCATAGCAGCGGCTAAGGCTTATTGCGATGAAAATGGAATTGCTTATGAGGAATCCTCCATTGCAAGTCTGACAGAACTTCAGGCGGCAGTGAACAGCCTGCTATCCAAGGGCGTTGATGCGCTGTATACTGGAAATGACAATTCCATCGCATCCGCAATGCCAACCTATACAGATGCAGCTTATGCGAAGAAGGTCCCTGTATACTGCGGAGCTGACTCCATGGTTGCTGACGGAGGCTTTGCCACCATTGGTGTGAACTATGTGCAGCTCGGTAAACAGGTCGCGGCGATGGTTGAAAAGGTAGCTAACGGTACTGCGCCTGCGGAAGTGCCATACGAAACACTTGCTGAATATGCCAAGTTTGTGAATTTACAGGCAGCGGACAAAATCGGCTTTGCTCTGACGGATCAGATGCTGGATGGATTCAGTGTGCTGGTTGAAAAGGATGGCACGAGTCACTTTGGTCAATAAATCTTTCGGTAAGTACCTTTATCCGTTAGGATCTATTTTATAAAGAAGATAAGAGATATGAGATATGCTATACTTTGACATGTTGCTATCAGCGCTGGGCCAGGGTGCAATTTATGCACCCATGGCTCTTGGCGTATTTATAGCCTTTAGAATCTTAAATACACCGGATTTGACAATAGACGGCAGTTTTGTATTCGGAATGACAGTCTGTGCTATGGTTACTGTCGCAGGGCATCCGATTCTTGCCATCTTTGCAGGCGCTGCGGCAGGAATGATCGCCGGTCTCGTAACTGGAATCCTGCAGACGACATTGCAGATTAATGCCATCTTGTCAGGAATTTTGACCATGACTGGCTTATATACCATTAACTATATGGTGCTTGGCGGGCAGGCAAACCTTTACCTGCAAAGCATGCAAGTGAATGAGGCGGGTGTTGAAGTCCCTGTAGCGAGCAAAACCATTTATAAAATGATGTCATCGGTTTTCGGCAGCGGAGAGGTTTCTGCACTTGCATTATCTTCAATCATGGTAGTGCTGGTCGCTATCATTTTATGTGTCTTCTTTAAAACACGGCCTGGCATGGCGATCAGGGCCACCGGTGATAATGAAGAGATGGTGCGATCTTCCTCAATCAATGCCGATCGTTCCCGTACCTTCGGTATTATGCTGGCAAATAGCCTGGTTGGACTGTCTGGAGCTATGCTTTGCCAGCAGCAGCGCTATGCAGATCTGGGCAGCGGCAATGGAATGCTGGTCGTTGGCTTGGCCTCGGTTATTATCGGCCAGGCGCTGTTCGGAAAGAGGGGCGTTACCATCGGCGTAGTGTCGGCTGTGGTTGGTTCGGTGATTTACCGAATCATTCTTCAGGGTGCTTACCAGATTGATATGCCGAGTTATATGGTGAAGCTGCTGTCTGCCCTCATTGTGACCATTGCACTTGTAATGCCACTCACCAAAGAAAAAATGAACACCATGCGGATTCGCCGTGCGGGAGAAAAGGAGGCGTACAAATGAGTTCACAGCTTTCTATCACTCACCTGACAAAAAGTTTTGAGACGGGAACAGCAAACCAGAAAATTGCACTGAACGATTTATCACTAGAGGTGGAAACAGGAGAATTTATAACGATACTTGGCTCTAATGGTGCAGGAAAATCTACATTATTCAATGCAATTCTCGGAAAGTTTCTTCCGGATAGCGGAAGAATCGTGTTAGACGGAGAGAACATTACCTATTGGAAAGATTATAAAAGAGCGGAAAAGATCGGCTGTCTCTTTCAAAACCCCCTTCGCGGAACGGCTCCCAATATGACCATCGAAGAAAATCTGGCGCTGGCTTATACAAGGAATGCTTCAAGATCTTTTTTCGCAGTGAGCCGCAAAGATTCTGACTACTTCCGCGAATTGCTGGCGACCCTGGACTTGGGGCTAGAAAACCGCATGAAAACAAAGATGGGACTTCTTTCAGGAGGACAAAGACAGGCTGCATCACTGCTGATGGCAACGATCGCCAAACCGAAGCTGCTTTTGCTTGATGAGCATACTGCGGCGCTTGATCCGGTTACTTCAATGAAAGTGCTGGAAATAACCGGGCAGATTATCGCGCAAAATCGATTGACTGCGCTGATGATCACACATGATATGAATCAGGCCCTGACCTTTGGAACCAGAACCATCATGATGGATGGAGGAACGCTTGTATTAGATATCCATGGACCGGAACGAGCAGAAATGACCCCGAGAAAATTGGTAGACCTTTATACAGATCAATCGGGACAAATGCTGTCCGACAGAACGATGCTATCATTATAATAATATGGACTTACAGAAAAGGCTGAATTCTTATGTATTCAGCCTTTTCCATTGTTTCTGATCATCTCGTCCCAGCATATATATAATAATGACGCTGGTACCATGTAATGAAGGGAAATCTTACAGGACACTTGTCATATGCCTGCTGCTGCAAGGCACTGGGAGGATCGTCAGAAATGGAAAAAAATATCGATTTTGGCTATGTTGCCGATCTTTATGATTACTATGCCACAGGTTCATACGATTTGAATTTCTACAGGAACCTCTGCAGAAACAGGGAAAACATCTTGGAACTGATGTGTGGGACAGGAAGGGTGTCTATTCCTTTAATCAGAGAAGGCTTTCCTATTACCTGCGTGGATTATTCAGAGGAAATGCTGGAAGTTTTCCGGTCAAAACTTGGCGATGAGTCAAAAAATTCTCGTCTTGTTTGCCAGGATGTATGTGAACTTGAAATGGAAGAGCTTTATGATCTTATCGTGATCCCCTCCAACTCCTTATCGGAGATTTTGGATAAAGCAAAGCAGAGAAAGGCGATCCAAAACATTTACCGACATCTCAAGCCTGGCGGCATATTTTTCTGTGCACTATATAATCCTTTTTATCGGGTGAAACAGGCTGACGGAACGATCAAATATTTGGGGAAATACAATCTGGACGGCGGAAGATCCATGGTAATCACCTATTACAATATCTATTTGAGCGATCTGCAGATCATCAGCGGCACTCAGTTTTATGAAATCTATGATTCCAATAATAGAATGCTTGAAAAACGCTGCCTTGATGTTCGGTTTTCTGTAATTACGAAAGAAGAGATTTGCCAGATGGCAAGGGCCGCAGGATTTTCTGTGAAAGCAGTTTATGGCGACTATGAACCTTACCATTATGATGAGAAAAGTACCTATATGAATTTTGTTTTTGTTAAAGAGAAGCGTGGGGGAAGATGTAGACGGTAAAGGTTCAAACTACGCATAATTGAGAATAAAATGTATAATTATGCACGAATGTGAATGATAATGTTTGTGAAAAAATAGTTAAAAATATTACAAAAATAATAAACAATAATGATGTAAATATTGTTGGGTTATTCATAATGTGATCATGAGATTGTTGACGAAACCGTTGCAATGTCAGGGGTTTGATTTAAAACTAGTTTCAGAGACGAACCGTCTTAACTTGTCGAAATATATTCAAGCTTTTTGTTGATAAGGTTGTTAAATTGATGTAAGATAATTGAGTGCTTATATTATATTTTAACGAGGAGGTGTATTAAAATGCACTGCAAAATGAAGAACCTCTTGATAGGTCTTTTCGTCTTATGTACACCTGTGACGGCTTACGCCAATGAATCGGACTTGGATATTCCGCAGTTAAGCGCGTCTCAGAATTCACTGTTGATGATCGGTATGGCGATCTGCGTCCTTGGGGTGCTGTTTGGATTTTACCAATTTATTAAGGTAAAGAAACTACAGGCACATCAATCAATGCTGGATGTGGCAAACACCATCTATGAGACGTGTAAGACCTATCTGATTCAGCAGGGAAAATTTCTTGTCCTTCTTTTAATTTTCATTGGTGCATGCATTGCTTTTTATTTTGGTGTACTGGAAGGGAAAGGTGTTGGAGGAGTCAGCGTAATCCTTTTCTGGTCCGTAATCGGTATTCTGGGCTCTTATGGAGTTGCATGGTACGGGATACGTATGAATACCATGGCAAATAGTCGTATGGCATTCGCATCACTTGAAGGGAAACCTTTAAAATTATTAAATATTCCTCTTGATGCCGGAATCAGCATCGGCGTTCTCCTGATTTGCGTAGAACTATTTATGATGTTAGTGATTCTTCTCTTTATTCCGAGAGATCTTGCCGGAGCTAGTTTTATCGGATTTGCGGTAGGAGAATCTCTTGGTGCTTCCGCACTGAGAATTGCGGGTGGAATTTTTACAAAAATTGCTGATATTGGATCTGACCTGATGAAAATTGTATTTAAAATAGGTGAGGACGATCCTAGAAATCCTGGCGTGATTGCAGACTGCACCGGCGACAATGCGGGGGACAGCGTTGGACCGACTGCTGATGGATTTGAAACATACGGCGTAACTGGAGTTGCGTTGGTCTCGTTCATCGTACTTGCTGTAACCGGCGACCTGCAAAGAGATCTTCTTGTCTGGATCTTTACGATGCGCGTCCTTATGATTTTAACATCTGTTGCTGCCTTCTTTCTTAACAGAGCATACACAAATGCAAAATATAAAGATGCGGTGGATATGGATTTTGAAGCGCCCCTTACCAGTCTGGTTTGGGTGACATCAATCCTTTCGATCATCGTAACCTTTATTGTCAGCTTCGTTCTGATCGGGCCGGGAACGATTGTAGGAGAAGCAGGGGACAATCTATGGCTGATCCTGTCCGGAATCATCAGCTGCGGAACCATCGGTGGAGCTGTAATCCCTGAATTTACAAAGATTTTCACCAGCCCCAAATCAAAACATGTCAATGAGGTTGTTAATACTTCCAGAGAAGGGGGCGCCTCACTGAATATTCTTTCAGGTTTGATCGCAGGTAATTTCAGTGCGTTCTGGATGGGGATGGTATTTTTTATTCTCATGCTCATCGCATATTTGGCAAGCGGCTTTGGCCTTGCGGATATTATGATCTATCCTTCAATCTTTGCGTTTGGCTTGGTTGCCTTTGGATTCCTGGGAATGGGCCCTGTAACCATTGCGGTGGACAGCTACGGTCCGGTAACAGATAATGCGCAGTCTATCTACGAGTTGTCTCTGATCGAATGCACAGAAGGAATTGAAGAGGAAATAAAGCACAAGTATGGCTTTGAACCAAACTTTGAAATTGCTAAGCACTTCCTTGAAGCAAATGACGGAGCAGGCAATACCTTCAAAGCTACGGCCAAGCCGGTATTGATTGGAACAGCTGTAGTTGGTGCTACGACCATGATCTTTTCACTGATATTGGTAATCGAGAAGGTCGTCGGTGTGAAGCCTGAGCTGATTCTGAACATGCTGAATCCTTATACGATACTCGGTTTTATCTGCGGAGGGGCGGTAATCTACTGGTTTACCGGAGCTTCCATGCAGGCGGTATCTGCAGGCGCTTACAAAGCAGTGGAATACATAAAACAAAACATACGGCTTGATGATGATGCGGATCTGAAAGCATCCACTGAAAAATCCAAAGAGGTTGTAAAGATTTGCACCCAGTATGCACAAAAAGGTATGATGAATATCTTCATCGTGGTATTCTGTTTTACGCTGGCCTTTGCATTTTTCTCAGCACCAGCGAAGAGCCCTAACCCAATTTCATTCTTTGTATCCTACCTGATTTCCATTGCGGTTTTTGGCCTATATCAAGCCATTTTTATGGCCAACGCAGGAGGATGCTGGGATAATGCAAAAAAAGTGGTTGAGGTTGACCTGAAGATGAAGGGTACGGAACTTCACGATGCGACCGTTGTAGGGGATACCGTGGGAGATCCATTCAAGGATACTTCCTCTGTTGCATTAAATCCCATCATTAAGTTCACCACATTATTCGGGCTACTGGCCATGGAAATTGCCATCACGGATTCCTTTAAGGGTATTGCGCCTTACGTGGGTGGTGTATTCTTTGTCATTGGTCTGATATTTGTGTATCGTTCCTTCTACACTATGAGAATCCAGCCAAAGGCGGAACCTAAAAGTGTCGGCGTGATAGAACAACAATCTGTGAGTGCGACAGGAAAATAAGCGGAAGAATCTTAATAGAAAATAAACTGCAGATACGGTTAATATAGACTGCAGAATTTGTTAAGGAAACTGCGAATATGGTTAATGTAGACTGCAGGATTTGTTAAGAAAACTGCAAAGCGAGTAAAAAGCTCTGTGCCGAATCGGCACAGAGCTTGACTTTTGTGGGCAACTATTTTCTCAGTGACTTTTTGTGCGGCGAAAGAAATTGATCAGCGGCTATTCGCAAAAATTCCGATTTTTTTGTCCTCAACTGAAATGTGCTTCAGCAGCCAGTCAACGACCATTTGATTGGCATTCAGGATCACGATAATATTTCCGCCGGATTCTTCGTATTCTTTTTTCAGCTTTGCCAGTGCAGCGATGAAATCCGTATGCATTTTTTTCTGCCCCTCATAGTCGGGGTAGTTGATGGAGAGCATATAGCTTTCCTCATCTTTAAAATGCTTCTTGGTGTAATCATCTAAAAAGCCCAGCATTTGAGAGATGAATTCCTTCGTCTTATTATTTTTTCCTGCTTCAAAGAGCTGATTTGCCATATCGAACAGCTTCTGATGCTGCTGGTCGATACTGCCGACTCCAACGGATAAATTCGATGTCCATTCAATTGCCATCTTACGGTATCCTTTCGTTATTTTAGATAGCAGCCTTCCACAGTCCGTGCAGGTTGCAATATTCGTATGCCGCAACAGCAGTTTCGCCATCACTCAGAGCAAATGAAGCCTTTGGTTCTGCTCCAACTTCGAGATATTTAAACTGTCCGCCAAGATTTGTCTGAAGGTAAATCCAAGCGATATGATGTTCTGCCAGCATCGGATGCGCTACGCTTCCAACTGCTACAGTCACTGTGCTTCCGTCAGCTTCTACAACGGGAACATGCTTTTCTGTTGCTCCGTCGCTTGTGTTGGCTTTCATTTCAGTCATGTTTTCCCCGCAACATGAAACCGGAGCACCGGACTCCTCGAGTAAAGTAATGATGTTTCCGCAATGCTTGCAGATAAAGAATTTAGGTTCTTTCATAATGTAAACTCCTTTCAATCTATCATAATGTAATTTTTTTGTGAACTAAAAAAATTATACCACATTCTCTCGAAATCAAACAAGAAAGGAATCAAAAGATTAACAAAGGAATCAAAAGATTAACAAAGGGATAACAAAAGATTTATAATGTCAGCATTCTTTATTCCTCCAGAATATAGAAATCCATACCTTGAAGAGGATTTCATGGTGTGATATAATCAACCTTGTAGGTAAGTAGCATAGCAGGGCACAAATGAATGAGTAAAAACGATACTTCTATTTGCCGAGGTATCGTTCTTTTTTTGAAGGCGTTTCGCGTGTGGATGGCTTTCTTTTGTGCAGAAGTATGAATGAATTTTGGAGGTATGCAGGAATATGATTGCCAGCAAAATATGGAGCAAAGAAGAAACTTTTGAACGGGAGGAATTTGAAAAGCTGCAGCTTTTGAGGCTTCAGAAAACGGTCGAGCGGACTTATCAAAATGTCCCTTATAATAGAGAAAAGCTGAAGGAAGCGGGAATTGAGCCCGGCGATATCAAGACGCTGGCAGATCTGCAGAAACTCCCTTTTACAGTAAAAGACGATTTTAGAAAAAATTACCCCTTTGGACTTTTTGCGTCTCCGAAAAAAGATGTTGTTCGGTTTCATGCATCTTCCGGTACAACAGGAAAGCCGACGGTAGTAGGATACACAAAAAATGATATGGATGTCTGGTCTGAATTAATCGCAAGGCTGGGTACCATGGCAGGTGTCACGAATGAGGATACTGCTCAAATCGCCTTCGGGTATGGATTATTTACCGGTGCCTTTGGCCTTCATCAGGGATTGGAGCGAATCGGTGCTTCTGTAATCCCCATGTCCAGCGGCAATACGGAAAAGCAGATTATGATTATGCAGGATTTCGGAACAACAACCTTGATTAGCACACCTTCCTATGCATTACATATGGCAGAAGTTGCCCTGGAAATGGGAATCGATCCCAAGAAAGACCTGAGCTTAAAATGGGGACTGTTTGGCGGAGAAGGTTCTACGGAAGGAATGAGAAGAGAAATCAACGAAAGATGGGGCCTCTTTGCCACAGAAAATTATGGAATGAGCGAACTCATCGGCCCGGGTGTGTCAGGTGAATGTCTTGCTTTGCGCGGCATGCATATCAATGAAGATCACTTTTTCCCGGAAATCATTCATCCTGAGACCGGCGAAGTCTTAGGAGAGGGAGAGGTAGGAGAGCTGGTCATCACAACCCTTTCCAAGGAAGCACTGCCGGTATTGCGATACAGAACGAAGGATATTACATCCCTTCATTATGAAAAATGCGATTGCGGCAGAACCACGGTGAGGATGTCAAAAATTCAAGGTCGTTCTGACGACATGTTGATTCTGGGTGGCGTCAATGTATTCCCGTCTCAGATTGAGGATGTACTTCTTCATGTGGATGGTATCGGGCCCCATTATCAGATCAAGGTGTTCAAAAAAGGTTACCTTGATAAAATCGAGGTGGATGTTGAACTAATTGATGCAAATCTTTTGGATTCCTTCACTCTCTTAGAGAATTTGAATCAGAAGGTCAAGCAGCAGCTGAGAACCGTTTTGGGGATCGATGCAAAAGTAAATTTGGTGGAGCCGAGAAGCCTGGCCAGGTTTGAAGGCAAGGCAAAAAGAGTAATTGATATGAGGGAGGTAAAATAATGTTGATTAAGCAGATATCAATTTTTATTCCAAACAAAAAAGGAAGCCTGTCCCAGCTCACGGATATTCTAATTGAGCATCATATTGACATTCGGGCGATTGCTGTGTTTGATACTGCGGAATTTGGGATTCTGAGGATCGTAGTAGATGATCCGGATCGTGCGGTGGACGTACTCAACAAGGAAGGTGTGGTTGCAAAGGTCAGCAGGGTCATCGCCGTTGAGCCGGAGGATAAGCCGGGCAGCCTGAATACCATCTTCTCAATCCTTAGGGATGCGGATATCAATATTGAATATATCTATTCCTTTATCATGA
>JAQSXD010000351.1 GCA_029266295.1 Bacillota bacterium
ACCACAGATTTTGTGCTTATTCGACATTTTTTTACTTGTGTATGCCCATTTCAAATTGATTGATAAAGTTTCATGATGCTTTCCTGGGGTTTTATTTTCAATTCATCCTTTAATATTTTCTGATACTCTCCAAAATGTTTCGCTGCCTTTGCTGTTTCACCGGTTTTCTGATACAGCACCATGAGCATATAGGTGATATTCTCCTCAAAGGGGTTTTTGCGGAATGCTTCCTTCAGGGTCCCTTCTGCCTCATATAACATTCCCGCCTCAATATATTTCCCGGTAAGCCGTATCCGAAGATCCAATTCAGCCCGCTGCAGGCTTTCCCGGTTCTGCTCGACCCAAGCCCAGCCTTCTTGCTGAAGATATCCTCCGTCAAACAGCTCAAGCACCGCCTCTAATTCCTCAATCTTCTGCAGACCCTCTTGGTGCTTTATTTTATTTTCTATGAATGCGCGGTCATACCATACTTCCCCCAGCAGCAGGCAGTAGTGCCCTGAAATCTGGATTTGCTCCTGCCTTACACCGTATTCCCTCAGTGTTTTCTTTAGATAATAAATAGAATTATGCAGCTGACGAACCGCTCTGTCAATTTCATGCTCGCTCCACAATTCATCGATGATCTGGTCTCTTGTCAGCTCCTTTCCGCTATAGTTCAGCAGAAAGGCAAAGAGTTCCTTTTCTTTTTCCGTACGCCATTTGATCGGATTTCTCCCGGGCCAGCAAAGCTGCAGACCTCCCATACACCGAATTTCAAGCATACCATCCCGAATGTTAGGATTTCGCTTGCTGCTTTGCGCAAGCCGCATCACTGTCTGATCAAGCCGTTCCCTTGAAACGGGTTTGAGCAAATAATCCATTGCTTCTACCCTGAACGCTTTTACAGCATACTCCTCGTAGGCTGTAACAAAGACCACATTGATTTTGTACGAGCTTTTCCGTAATTTTTCACTGATCGTCATCCCATCAAGCTGGGGCATATTGATATCCAGAAACACGGCGTTCGGCTTCAGCAGTTCAAGACTTTCTAATCCTTCCATCGGGTTCGTAAATTTTGCCAATATATGAACCTCGGGATACGCCTTCAGTAAAAACTCCATTTCCAGCAATGCTGGCTCTTCATCGTCGATTAGTATCACATTGATCATCCTATCGCCCTCCTACCCGAATCAGGGTGCACCATTTAACTTCTGTTCCGTGATTTTCCTTGCTTTCAATTTCAAGTCCCCGTTTATAAAGCCTTCGAAGCCTGGAATCAATGTTGGAAAGCCCGATATGGCTTCCCTTTTGCTCCAGTACAGTTCTCAGATTTTTTTCACTGATTCCGACACCGTCATCTCTAACAGAAAAGAACAGCTTATCCAGGTCCCGGCGAATATTGATATCCACACTTCCCCCTTCAATCTTTGGTAAGATGCCGTGAATAATTGCATTTTCAATGATTGGCTGCAAAACAAGAATCGGCACTTTTATTTGCTCGATCTCTCCCCTGATATGAAAGCTCACGTTCAGCCGATTGCCGAACCGAGCCTTTTCTATGGCGATATACGCTTTGGCCAGTTCTATTTCATCAGACAGAGAAACCAGTTGATCTGATCCCTTAAAATCAAAACTCCTGCGTAAGTATTCGCTGAAATCGATCAGAAGGGTCCGGGACTTCTCCGTATCGGTGCGGGAAACGGATATAATGGTATTGATCGTATTATATAAAAAATGGGGTTTAATCTGGGCCTGCAAAAGCAGCAGCTCTGCAGCTGCTTTATTGTCAAAATAAGTCTTTATCCGCTGGGCCTGCATTGTCATCTGCAAAACAAGAGCAGACAACGCGCTCCAATAAAATATTTCTTTCACCGGGCTGTCCACATTGCTTGTGAGGTACAGGATATCATGGAGGTAACCGATAAAAAGGATAACGACGCTGATTGCATTCAGGAGCCAATTTTTATAGTTCTTCCTTGCACCAATCAGAATAATCAGCAGAGAGACCAGGATAGAAACAGTTTCACTGAAATTAGAGAAAAAGGCATACCTTGTATACCACGAAGGAGTAACGGTAATATAAATGAATTGTAATACTACGATAATTCCGAAATATACTTTCGAAGCAATTTCAGAAAATCTTGACGGGAACAATTCGTGCATAAACATTAATAAAAAAAATGTCATCCAGCCCGTTGCGCCATACCACATACTGACAACGGCTCTAAATGGAATAGATGAGTTGATTAGAAGGAATTCCCCTGCAGTATCCACAGAAATTGCAGCTGCCATACAAAGAAGAGAAAAATACAGCGTATATTTGAGTTCCTTTCTTTGAAAGAAAATCGCCAGATAAAAGAATGAAATAATCATCAGTACGCCCAGCAAAAGAGTCTCTCTTCCTGTCAGCATGTTTTCATAACGATGAATTTGATTTGCATCACCAAGATACAGGCTGTCCCACAGGCCGCCTCTTGCATATTGAAAATTAGAAACCTGAATGATGATGTCAAACTGTTTGTCAGGCACACGAAAAACCGCAGTCTGAGGATTGTATTCACCTTTTTCCTCTTCAGCTGCGGTACCGATCGTACCTGCACCTATTAAAAATTGATCATTGATAAACAAACGATAGGCGCTTGAAACCGTTTTTAGTCTGAGTGCCAGAATCGCTCCCTCGGGAAGGTTTGTGTTCACCCTGAGCCGGTAAGTCGCAACCCCTGTGCCAGGCAGAAATTCTTGGTCTATTTTATAGTTGTCCCATGTTTCAGGTACCCGGACATGGACAGTCTGCTCTTTGTCTTTCAAATCCTGATAGGTCAATAATTGATTCCAGTAAAAGTCCCATGCCCCGTCCAGTGCAACGATGCCTGAATCCGCGAAATTCCAGTTTTTCATATTCAGAGCGCCACTCTCTGGCCTCGGTGCAGTATGAATCCGGTTGCAGCCCGTCATTGTTAACATCAGAAAAGCAGCCATAATGATCAGGAATATTTTTTTACGAATAAGGTGCATATTTTACTCCTGCTTAAATTGTTTGCTCTATTATTTTTTCAGGATTCTCTTTAAATAGGTCACATCGATCAAGTTCACCGTCTGGAAATTTCCTTGATACAACACACCATAATTATTGAAGACACAAGGCAATTCCTTTGCTTTTTGTAACGTATCCACTTGAATGAGAGAAGCAGGAACGTCATGCATTTCACAATACTGTTTTATCACCTCGATATTTTGTAAAATAAAGGGGCATTGCATGTCATAATAAATCGTTAGCTCTTCCCGTGCTACTTCTTGCTTTTTAACATTCTGTCCGAACTTTGGCGTTGTTCCGTCAAAGGACAGTGCAAGCAATTCATATCCGCTATCGGTGGTATCAACAACCTCAAATCCATACTTCTTTACAAACGCCTGGTCAGAAAGCCAGGATTTTTGTTTTTTTGCTCCCAGCATGCAAATACCGGACTTTTCTTTTTCTCTGGCATCATTGATGCAATATTCCATCAGTGAATTTCCATACCCTTTTCCTTTATGGCTTCCGGTGACCCATAGACAATACAGATAAAAATAGTTGTCGCCGGTTATAGGAACCCAAGCGGTTTCAAGCGGCGCATATTCAATAAAAACCGTACCCTTTTCATTTAACTTTCGAAAGACATGGCCTTCCCTTAGCCGATCTGAAAGCCACTGACGCTTTGCATCAATCCCTGGATGCGGCTTTTTGCTGCGGATAATGCAGCATAAGTGCTCATCAAATACAATTTCTGTTGTTAAGTTTATAAAATCAGTATCCATGTGTACCCCCACTTTGAAGTTAAATTTCGTTTTCCTTTGTATTTATTTCATGGCCAACTTCGTGCTATATTATTTTTTGATGAAATAAAGATTTATTTATTTGAAAGCATTATTAGGAAACTCACTGGATGACAGAATGAACGTGAATATAAAACTCTTCCTGGCTTGGCTGATATTGTTTCTCCATGCTTGGAAAAGTCTCATCATATCGCTCTGCATCTTGTACATCAAACTCAAATGCGGAGCTTTGTTGATAAACCCATTTTCTTCCGTCCAAGATATCCGGTTTGAGCTCTTTCACCATCATTGCTGATGGATAGGTTCCATTCTCAAGACAGACATTGTACTTTTTACAGCTTTTAAAACCACGGCTGACATAATTATTGGGGTTACCGAAGATTACGATGGTATCATAACCAAGTGCAATTGCACGTTCAAAGGAATACTCCATAAGTTTTTTTCCATATCCCTTTCTCTGATATTCCGGCAGCATACAAACAGGACCGAACGTAAGGATATCTTTCGTTTCGCCAGACGCATCGATTAGCGTTGCCTTCGTATACATGATAGTTCCGATGACCTGGTCATTTTCTTCAATGATCAGATCAAGCTCCGGCAGAAAGTCTTCATGAGAACGCATGATATGAATTAAATAGTGTTCATTGCACCCCGGAATAT
>JAQSXD010000352.1 GCA_029266295.1 Bacillota bacterium
AACCTCCTTTGACAGACTCAATTATTTTTGATTCTACCATAAGAGGTTTTTAAATTCTTGATTTTTAGTTGTCCTGTTTTCCGGTCTCAATTCAAAAAACGGGTGGTTTTCTTTTAGATGGTTGTCTAACGCAAAGCATGTCCTCTTATGAGAGGTTCATATGAACCAGAAATAACTACTTCTTGCATTGATTTGGGGAACAGGGCTTGAATATATGACGAATCCATTCTGACGCTTTCCGTTTCGTATCAAACGCCTTATATCCTTTATGGCTATAAATATAATCAACCTTCCAATGATCTTTATCACAAGCCTTACGGTCAATTAAAGTTCTTAACAGATTGGTTCGTGTGTCGGCCCAAAGATTTGATCTGCCTGCAATATACACTAAATCAGTAAGAGAAAGCATGTATGCCTGCGGAAACATAATGTCTGTAATGTGTGCGCTGATAGGAGCGTGATTTGACAACCGCTGATACATATTGTGCCGGAGCATATATCCCGTGCCTTTTTCAATCAGGGTTTGTGCTATATTATCCGAGTGATTTGTAAATTCGGCATATGTAATCAATGCACGCACTGTTTTCCCGATGCCAATGTAACAAGGAGTTGCATTCATACAGCCGCCATGTTTACAAATGCCATCATACTTCCATGCGGTTGATTGGTTACGCTCAAACACTTGATACTGTTTAATCCAGTTCAAAGCATTTTGTGCTTCCTGTGAAGCTGCCTTTCCTAACCGGGTATATGCTTCCAATAGCATTGCATTGTAGCATGGAACAATATAATTCACCCTGCCAGTATAAGAAAATCCCTCTGACAAGGACAAGCGTCCGGAAATAAAGGCAATAATATTCTGCGTATAGGGCAACCGTTCAGCATACGGAATTTCAGATAAGCACATTAGGCGGAAAATATTGAAAAGGGCATTTTCTTCATAGTCGCTTATTAACTTTTGTACTACTTTTGATTGCTCTAATAATAATTCAATTTCCTTGTTCGCAAGCGGTTCATTATCATCATATTTTAATCTTAATTGAAGTGCTGTATCCACTATCCACCACCGTATGCAGCCTTTCTCCTCATAGATTTTCTCTTCTTCCCATTATACCATGGCTTTCCACAAATGTGTAATTCTTCATTTTTATCACCGAATATGAAGGGCACTGAAAGCTTATGTTTTTCAGTGCCCTCTGAATATGGCAAATCATTTTTTACTACAACTAGAATGATTGTAATACTAGTATAGTCTTACGTAATTACCGTGCTTCTCTAATCGTCAAGCAGTTCCATTGCCCGAACCATCATCGCTGCAACCTCAGCTCGTGTAGCGGTCGCCTTAGGATTAAGGGTTGTATCGGTTGCACCGGAAATAATTCCGTTTCCAACCGCCCATTTCATTGCTTCTATTGCAAATTCAGAAATCTGGTCTCGATCGGTGAAACTGGAAAGGCTGCCATTTCCTTTCATTTCCATACCCGTGCTTTTTGCATACCGATACAGAATCGTCACTACCTGCTCTCTGGTGATGGGATCCGCCGGCGAATAATTCCCCTGATATCCATTGATAATGCCATCAGAGGATGCCCACGCTACAGCAGGATAATACCATGCTCCTTCCGGGACATCATTAAAGTGGAGACCCTCAACAGCATCCGGAGATCCTGCCATTCGGTGCAGAACAGTAGCCATCATTGCTCTGTCAAATAGTGCTCCAGGCCCGAAGGTATCTGGCGTGGTTCCGTTCATCAGTTTCGCATGTAGTATTCGACCAATGCTTTCCGCATACCAGTCCTTTGCCTTCACATCGCCAAAAGTTTTAACGGCAAGCTGGATCGCATCGTCTGTGGTGAAGCCTGTTGTTATAGCAGCCGTGGTTGTTTTTTTGCTGTCAGAGCTGCCGGAGCCACCGCCGCCGCTGTAAGCAGCTGCGGTATAGGAATCTCCCAGCATATTGGAAAAAGCAAAGTTACTGATAAAGGCGTATTCATCCCGTTGGTGTACCTTATTTGTCAGTGAGTTTGCAAAGAACGCCACATCAATTTCATTTCCGCTCTTATCCTTTCCTTCATAGGAGAAACCTTGAATCGAATCATTCAAAAAATCTGCCAGATTTGCCTCACTAGACCGTAAAAAGCCCTCCGTGGGTTCCCGATCTTTGTCAATCCGGACCATGATTTCAGCATCTTCCGGTACGCTGCTGAAATATCCGGCACCGTATCCGTACATCACATCATCCCCATCGAGAATATAACTGGCGTTGATAAGGTTTTCTGAAGGATAGGTCACGTATGCCAGGGCATCCATTGATCCGATCACGGAGCTTCGGGTAATCCCGTTGAAAAAGGTGTCGAGTCTGTTTATTTTAGGAGTCGTTCCAGTGGCAGAGGAGCCGTAACCGATATAGGGCGTACCCGCCTGAACCTTTGAAAGCACTAGATTGTTTTCCGAAGTATCCAAAGCGCTGGCACCGATAATGATATCTGCCTTAGACACGTCCGTAGTCGTACTAAAATTCATCAAGTCCATGGCCTGCCTATCATAGTTGTAGTTATACGCACCGATTACTCCGTAGTTGACATACCCGCTTGTAGAAGCAGCTGGTTTTCCATTGATATATACGACAGGGCTCTTGGTTATTACCTTTGCCGCGGGATAGTTTCCGGAGATGCAAGTCCCAGTCAAAATAAAGTCGTTTGTTTGGGCATCGCTGACCTTAATCCAATCCTCATAGGAGCAAATGAAATCACCCTTATATGCTCCTTCCGTAATCATTCCCACTTTCTTATCCTTCTGCAACAGCCAGTTTACCGCAGCGGCAGAATCCTCAGAGGCGTTGGAGATAATGACCTGGTAACCGGTTCTGCCGTTATCCAGAGAAGAGGTGACCTTATCAAGGTATATCAGGCAGGATGCATAGTCCATAGGCTTACCACAAGCCGCTTTTATGGTCTCATATGCAGCCGGTTCCGCGCAGGTGGCCATATCAAAGCCGCGGGTCTCATTGAAGGTTGTAATTCCCTCCGAGTAAAGGATCGTCCAATCCAGGATCAGTGTTCCGTCGTACAGCGCGCTGTTTGCCACGGATCGCTTTGCCTGGTACATAGGAACAATCATGGTTCCCGCAGGATAGCTCTTTCCTCCATAATTGAAGGCTTTCTCCGTCAGCATAACCTTGACGTCATTTCTTGAAAGCCACTGCATCATATCATAAGCAGCCTGCAGGTTGGATTGATTGCTGCGATCCAGCGGAATGATATAACATTCGGGATAAAAGTTTCCGTTCTCCCCTTCCCCGTCATATTCTGGGCGGAAAAGCTCTGCTTCTGCACCCTCTACATCATTCTGATCGCAGAACCACTGCCCCACAAGCTCGAAGGCGTTGGAATTGGCATTTTTAACGCCACGGGCGAAAATCTCAAGCTGTGTTTGAAAATATGCTTCTTTATTTGCCGCGACATAGTCGGATTGTCCCAGCTGTCCGTATGCAGCCGCTTTGGCAGTATCGTCATTATAAGCCGGCAGTTCGACCGTATATCCCACACAGCCGTGGAGCATGGCAAACTGAGGCGTATAGGAGGTGGACATATCATCCCAAGGGTCCTCCCAGTAGGTCTCATCAGAAAAATCTGCATTTTCCACTCCAGTGTACTTGAGATAATCTCTTTGGGGAATCACATAGCTGTTATACCCCTCGTTATTTGCTGCGGCGGCAATCCCAAATGCCTCTCCTCCAGGCATCAGGTGCCTTGCCAACAGATCGTACTCAAAGTTCGGTTCGTGGGGCGGGTCGCAGGGCTCGCACTGGAATGAAGTTACTCTCCCGTGGAGCTCTGTCAGGCTCACAGGATTATACATTCCGATGAGTTTCTGCATATTTTGCGTCTCATTTTGGGTTTGGAAGGAATTATCCCGATTGAGATCCAGCCCGCCGGAAGATACGCGGCTCATGTAAATCCGGCCTTCCACGTTTTCTTCGGGAACCAGTATGAAGAATACGTCATCCAGCAGCTCCGATACATCTACCGTGTTCGTCTTCATCTCGTAGTACTGATCCAGATCAACAGGACCGGAATAGGTATATTTGGTCAGCTCACCATCTTCATCTTCATAATAGTCATAGTTATCAGCGGTAAGATAACCCAAATAGGTTGACTTATCCTTTACCAGGTCAGGTACCGCAACGCTTCCCTTTACTCCCTCAGGCCCCATTTCTTCTGCAAGGCGGGTTCGCCCATCTTCCTTAAAGTCAGCCATCACGTCGTAATCGATGGTTTCTTTTTCCAGAAGCATATGGGCGAATTCCAAAATGGAATCCGTTGCCGAGGTTTCATTGGAGTGAATGTTGGAGAAAATCACAGGCACCTGAAAATCTCCAAGTGTTCCTGCCTTCAGTTCTTCCAAGACCTTGTCT
>JAQSXD010000353.1 GCA_029266295.1 Bacillota bacterium
AGGTTATAACCATGTATTTATGTATCGACATTGGTGGAACTGCTATCAAGTATGGGATTGCTGATGTGAGTCAAAAAACAATTGAATTCATCGATAAAAAAGAGATTGCCACAGATGCAAAGAAAATCAAAGGACTTGGTATTGAAAAGAAAATCGTTTCCATCGTAAGGGAAAAACGTCAAGCGTATGAATTAGAGGGCGTTGCCATTTCAACTGCGGGTGTAGTTAATTCTGAAACGGGAGAAATCATATTTGCAAATGATAATATACCGGATTATACCGGCATTAATCTGAAAATGCGAGTGGAAAAAGAATTCGGACTCCCTTGCTCGGTTGAAAATGATGTGAATGCCGCTGCCTTGGGTGAATTTGCTTATGGTTCGGGCCAGAATTACGAGAATACTCTTTGTTTGACGGTCGGAACGGGTATTGGCGGAGCGTTGATTCTAAACGGAAACCTGTACCATGGAAGTACCTATAACGCGGGTGAAGTGGGTTACATGATGATTAATGGGAGTACACTTGAGGAAGAGGCGTCCGCAAGCGCTTTGATAGAGCGGGTATTCAATCAAATGGATCATAAAGAACTCTCACTAGATGGAAAAAGTATTTTTCATATGGCGAGACAAGGAAATAGCATCTGCCGGAAAGAAATTGACCGGATGTGCGATGCTCTGGCATTGGGTATTGTACAGTGTCTGTGTGTAATCAATCCGCAGGCAGTAATTCTTGGAGGGGGCATCATGAGCCAGGAAGATTATCTACGCCCTATCCTTGATCATTATATAGAAAAATATATGAGAAAAGATATGATTGGTAATACAAAATTGATCTTTGCCGCGTTAGGCAATGACGCTGGAATGGCGGGAGCATGTTACAACCTTAAGCAAAAAATAGATAAAATTTAGTACTTTGGTAGATTTAACCTTGCAGTAGAATTGTTATTGAAAAAGGTTGCATCTATGAGATTAGAAACTGAGATTATGAATGAATACAATCGTGTTCCGCTTAATGCGGGATGATTTTGGAGGTTATTATGGCACGTCAGACAGTAAAGATAAAAAACGAGACAGGGCTGCATGCTCGTCCTGCAGCAGAATTTACAAAGATCGCGAAAAGTGTTTCTTGTGAAGTGTATGTGGAGAAGGAAGGAAAGAAAGTCAATGCAAAGAGTATCTTAGGGATCCTTTCTCTGGCGATCCGTAAGGGTAATTTGATTGATATTATCGCTGACGGTGAAGGAGAAGATATGGCTCTCTCCCAATTAGTGAGTTTCATAGATGGTTTGACAGAGTAAGCACTTGATGACTGCCTTCCAAAGTAATAGGAGGTCCTAAATTGGATAAAAACAATATAATTTTTTCACTGAAATATGGATTGATCGTATCTTGTCAGGCTTTGCCGGGAGAGCCCTTATATACCGAGTTGGGTGGAGTTATGCCGCTGATGGCTCTAGCTGCTAAAAATGCAGGAGCATGTGCGATCAGAGCAAATAGCACCAGAGACATTGTACAAATAAAAGAAATCGTTGATTTGCCTGTGATAGGAATTATCAAGAAGCAATATGACGGGTATGAGCAACATATTACAGTAACGATGCAGGAGATTGATGACCTGGTGGTTGTTGGCGCGGACATTATTGCCTTTGATTGCACATTGCGTGAAAGGCCTAATTATAAAGACGTAAGTGACTTTGTGAAAGATATTAAAAAAAAGTATCCCAAACAATTATTGATGGCTGATATATCCACAGTTGAAGAGGGAATTCATGCCGCTGCATCGGGAGTAGATCTTGTTGGTACGACTTTAAGCGGTTATACAAAATACTCGTCTCAAATGGAGGAGCCTGATTTTCAACTTGTTCGGGATTTGTCAAAACAAGTCAGTATTCCCGTAATTGCAGAAGGACGATATCATTACCCGAAACAAGTAAAGAAAGCACTTGAAGCCGGAGCATACGCAGTGGTAGTAGGTGGAGCAATTACACGTCCGCAAGAAATCACCGCAAGATTTTTAAGTGAGATAAGCCAGGTATAGAAACGAGTGAGCCTTTAAACTGAAAGGAAAGCATATCTAATTTGATTGCTGTCCTTTTTTGGTTTAAAGGCCCACTGCGTTCCTTTGGTAAATTAATACTTATCCTGTTCGGTTAAAAGAATCCTATTGGGAATCTCGTTGATTTGAGTTGTCTGTGGTGCTGCAAGCTGATTCGTCGTAAATTTTGCCTTCGTTTCTTTCAGTCTAAATTTGCCTGCCATTTCTTTCAGGAATTCAGACTGGGATGAAAGTTCTTGGCTCGCTGCAGCGCTTTCCTCGGCTGTTGCGGAATTGTTTTGCACAACCATTGATACCTGCTCAATTCCTTTGTTAATTTGAGCAATACCGGAAGCCTGCTCGTTGGATGCGGCGGAGATGCCTTTCACCAAGTCTGCGGCTTCTCCAACCTTGCTTGCAATGCCTTTTAGCGCTTCTGCCGTATCATTTGCTATTTTTGTACCAGAACTAGCCTTGGAAATCGAACCCTCTATCAATTCTGTTGTTTCCTTGGCAGCTTCTGCACTTCTTGCAGCGAGATTACGAACTTCTTCAGCGACAACAGCGAAGCCTTTCCCATGAACGCCTGCTCTTGCTGCTTCAACTGCCGCGTTCAGTGCGAGGATGTTGGTCTGGAATGCAATGTCATCGATGACCTTAATGATCTTAGAAATATTGGAGGAAGCTTCATTGATTTCTGCCATCGATTCCAGCATTCCACTCATTTGTTCATTGCCGCGTTCTGCAAATGCTTTGGCATCACTAGCAAGGTCATTGGCAAGATTTGCGTTCATCGCATTTTCCTTTGTCTGCGTTGCAATTTCCGCAATGGAAGCGGATAATTCTTCAATTGAACTGGCCTGTTCCGTAGAGCCTTGCGATAAAGCCTGACTTCCGTCAGAAACCTGCCTGGCGCCGGAATTAACCTGTTCGGCAGCCTCACTGATATTTCCAAGCACTTCACTTAAGGATGAGATGATGTTGTTCAGAGAATCCTTAATCGCGATAAAGTCACCGGTATAATTGGCTGTCACTGCCAAATCAAGATTACCGTTTCCAATTTCTTCGAGTACATTGGTGATCTCTGAGATATAGCTGCGAAGGTTTTCAAGTGTTCGATTCAATGTATTTTTTATGAGCGCGTGATCCCCCTTGTAGTCTCCCGTTACTAATACGCGAAGATTTCCTTTTTCCATCGCTTCAAGAACTGCTGCTGCTTCTGAAATCGGTGCAATGACAACATCTAAGGTATTGTTGATTCCCTGAACAACCCTTGCATATTCGCCTTCAAATTTATCGGCCTGGCCTCTGATGGACAATTGGCCTTCTACCGCAGCTTGAGAAAGCATACTGGTTTCATCTACAAGTGCTTTGATATTTTCCATCATACCGATGAGTGTGGGTACTAAAGTATCATTTTCAGATCTTTTTCCGCTGCGCTTCAGCGCTTCAAGGTCGCCGAGATCTCCCACAGAAATTTCATCAAGAATTCTGAACAGATTCTGGATTCGGTCGATCACCATATTGATTGAATCGGAAATATCTTTATAGATTCCGAGGTAAGCCCCTTCCATCTTCGACGAATAATCGTTCAGGCTCATTTGTTTCAATATTTCCTTGCCTTTTACAAGGCCGTCAAGGCCGTCAATACAGGAGTTGATGCTATTCTTAATACTATTAAAATCCCCGCTGTACTCGTTGGTAATTTTTTCGGGAATCTCCCCATTTCCGATTTGCTCGATATAGCTTGCGGCTACGTTTAGCGGATCGATGACTGCATCCAGTGTTGCATTCACACCTTCCACGATCTTTGCAAAGTCACCGCCATGTCTGGAGGCTTCGGCGCGGGTGCTTAGTCTGCCTTCAATAGCAGCCTTCGAGAGCATTAAGGCATCGTCAATTAGTGCTTCAATGGCGTCGATGCAGGTATTGAGACTATTTTTAATATCGTTGAAGTCACCATTGTATTCTTCCGTTATTTTCTCAGGAATATTTCCTTTGCTAATCTGGTTCATATAACTGGCTGCCACGTTCAGAGGCTCAATGACCGCATCTAAAGTACGGTTAAACCCTGCGATGATATCCCGGTATCCGCCCTGGAAGGAATTCATGTTGCCACGGTTTGCGAGGTTTCCGGCAATCGCAGCAGTGGTCATACCCTCTGCTTCCGATACCAGACTCTTTAATGTTTCCACAACGGAAATCATACTATAAGCCAGCTTGTCCTTTTCGGAACGGGGTATGATTTCAAGATTCAAATCACCAGAGGCGATTCGATCGACTTCCTCAGCTTGCTCCTTTATACTGTTCGTCATTTT
>JAQSXD010000354.1 GCA_029266295.1 Bacillota bacterium
TCTTACCCTTTCGCTGCGGACGTTCCAGCAAGGGGATCTATCATGAGAAAAAAAGGAGTTTCAAGATCTCAGCTTTTCCTGATTGAACTGATTGTAGTCGTTCTGTTTTTTTCACTAGCCGCAGCAATGGTCATGATGGTGTTCGGGAAAGCCCATGAATTATCTGCTGGTTCTGAAGCACTCAATGAAGCGATATCAGCCGTCCAGAGTGCTGCCGAAACAGACAAAGTAAAGCTACAGGAAGAAGTGGTACAAGGTACCGAATCGGTTTACTTCGATGAAGTTTGGAAGAAAACAGACCCTGAAAACGCTGCGTATCGATTAAATACTGAAGTAAAACTGGAAGCTCGGCCCGCAGGCTTTATGGCGATATATCGTTATGCTGTGGGCTATGCCTCTGAAGATACAAAAACGATGATTTACCGACTTGAAATGAAAAAGTACTATTCCAAACAATCCGGCATAGAACAAACTGAGACTGAGCAATCAGGCACCATGCCAGCTGACGAGGTGAATTGACATGGAAAAAAAAATTCAGATGGGCGTGGGCCTGGGAGGTCCATCCATCATCATGATTTTTGTTGTATTGAGCCTGACAACGTTAGGCGCCCTTGCGCTGATGACGGCTCATGCAGATTGGAATCTGACAAAACGAACCGCAGATAGTGTCACCGCATATTATTCCGCAGACGGCAAAGCGGAAGAGCTCCTTGCGGAAACCGATTCTGCCCTCAAGTCCGGTTTACCGGCAAAAGATACTTTTATTCTGCCTGTTCAGGAAGGCCAAGAGCTTCTCTTGAAACTGAAGTTCAGTGGTTCAAATTATTCCGTGGTAGCCAGAAAGCTGACCGTAACCTCCCAGTGGGATTACGATCAATTCAATATTCAGTTCAATGATCAAGTGGTGGAATGAGGCAGGATGATATTGGCAGCATGGCTCAATGATTAGAAAGAAGGTGCTCCTTTTGGAACTTAAAAGAATATTAGAAGACGCTGTAAAAGATCACGCCTCAGATATTTTTGTAGTAGGTGGCAAGGCGCTGTCCTATCGAGCCAACGGCAGTATCATATCCATTGGAGAAAAGCTGCTTCCGCCGGACACGGAGGAGATCCTTCAGCAGATTTATGGATTTGCAGGCAGAGATATCAGCATTCTTGAGCAAGAGCATGATGATGATTTCTCATTTTCTCTTGCGAATGTAGGCCGTTTCCGCGTGAACGCGTTTATGCAAAGGGGTTCCAAAGCGGCAGTTCTCAAAGTTGTTCTGTTCCAGCTTCCTGATCCGGAAGTTCTGCGAATACCGAAGCAGGTCATTGATCTTTACGAGAGGACAAAGGGGTTCATCCTCGTAACCGGACCCACGGGCAGCGGAAAGTCCACAACGCTGGCCTGCCTCATTGACAAGATCAATAAAAACAGAGAAGCCCATATTATCACCCTTGAAGATCCTCTTGAATTTCTCCATAAACACGATCGGAGCATTGTATCGCAGCGTGAGATTTACATGGATACACCCAGCTACGAAAGAGGGCTCCGTGCTGCACTGAGAGAAGCACCCAATGTAATCCTTCTGGGCGAAATGCGGGATTTTGAGACCATATCCATTGCAATGTCTGCAGCAGAGACCGGTCAGCTTGTATTTTCAACCCTTCATACCATCGGCGCTGCAAATACCATTGACCGTATTGTCGATGTATTTCCTGCCAATCAGCAAAAACAGGTGCGAATTCAAATTTCTATGGTACTGCAGGCAGTTATCTCACAGCAGTTGATCCCCTCTACTAGGGGAAATCTTGTCCCTGCCTTTGAAATCATGATCTGTAATAATGCGATCAGAACGATGATCCGTGAGTCAAAGACTTACCAGATTGACAGCACGATCTATTCCTCCGGCGATGCGGGGATGGTTAGCATGGATACCAGTATTTTCAATTTATACAGTGAAGGCTTAATTACTGCGGAAAATGCATTGGCGCACAGCCTGAACCCCGATGCAATGAAAAAAAAGCTAGGAATGAAATGAAAACAGAAACGGCTCTGTGATGCCAAAGAGATTAAAGGTTTTTCCTTCCGTGATTTTCACAGGAATGATTTGACCAACCATCTCCTCTGTACCATTAAAATGAACAAGCTTACCGGATTCTGTCCTTCCGGTCAGGATTTTGGGATTGGTTTTGCTGGGTCCCTCTACGAGTACACCAACAACGTTTCCTTCATAGGTTTTGTTGATTTCTCCCGTAATTTCGTTGAGCTGCTCAACAAGCCGGTTAAACCGCTCATGCTTTTCCGCTTCAGGCACCTGATCCGTATAGTTTTCAGCAGGAGTTCCTTTTCTGATGGAATAAAGGAACGTGAATGCGGAATCAAACCGTACCCTGCGAATGAGATCCATCGTCTCCTCAAAGTCTTCGCTTGTCTCCCCCGGAAAGCCTACAATAATATCTGTCGTGATGGCAATATCAGGAACTGCAGCTCTTAATTTTTCTACCAGTAGGAGGTAAGCTTCCTTTGTGTACTTTCGGTTCATCCTTTTTAAAACCGAGGAACTACCAGATTGCACCGGCAAATGAATGTAATTAGCAAGCCTCTTGCAATCCCTGAACGCAGCGATGAGCTTGTCCGAAAGATCTTTAGGATGAGAGGTCATAAATCGGATCCGATCAATGCCTTCGATCTCATTGAGCATATAGATCAAATCAGCAAAATCAGCAGAAAAATCGCTTCCGTTCCCATAGGAGTTGACATTTTGACCCAGAAGTGTAATTTCTCTCACACCGGAAGCCGCAAGATTCCGAACTTCAGCGACAATCTCTTCCGGTCTCCGGCTTCGTTCTCTGCCTCTGGTATAAGGAACGATACAGTAGGTACAGAAGTTGTTGCAGCCATACATAATATTGACGAAGGCTTTGAATGGATACATTCGCTTTGCCGGAAGACCCTCGATGATCTCCCCTCCTTCTTCCCAGATATCAACAATCTTGCTTCTTTCGTTCAGAACATTGGTCAATAGCTTCGGGAACTCATGAAGGTTATGGGTTCCAAAAATAAGATCCACCCATGGGTATTTCGCCTTAAGCGTATCAATGATATGCTGCTGCTGCATCATGCAGCCGCAGACTGCAACGATCACATCGGGTCGTTCCTCTTTCACCTTTTTTAATTGACCAAGTGTTCCAAAGAATCGCTTATCCGCATTTTCTCTCACACTGCATGTATTAATAATTGCAACATCTGCTGCCTTCTTATTCTCATTTTCTATATATCCCATTTCCGCAAGCATTCCGGCAAGGGTCTCGGAGTCATGCTCGTTCATCTGACAACCGAAGGTCTGAATGTGGAAGCTTTTATTTAAATCCAAGTGTTTTTCCATGATATCCTCTTTAGTATTCATATGTAATTTATTGAGTGGTTTCAAAGCTAATCAAAATACAACAACCGCGGCGTTTACCTTTGCCATGTTGACCTTGTCAGCCAATGCTAAGATTATACAATAGAAATACAGGAAGCGCTACAAATTTCAACTATTTTTGAACGAACGGAAGAAACCTGCTTAGAAGAACGTCATTGACGGATTCCATGGAAAGCATTAAACTGTTAGTACCCTCCTTTGTCAAAGGAGGGTATTATTCAATAGGACAAATCCTATCAGAAGCATTAGCGAAACCAAATAACAAAATTGAAGGAGGGGATTTCATGAACGCAGAGCAGATAAAGCATTATCTCGGTCTCAACCATGAGGACAATATCAGAAAAGCAAAAGAGAATTTGAAGGGCGTTATTAAGGAAACACCTCTGATTTATAGTGATTTTTACAGTAAGGAACATAAATGTAATGTTTATATTAAGCCGGAAAACTTTCAGATCACCGGCTCCTTTAAAATCAGAGGCGCTTATAATAAAATCGCGAACCTGACGGCGGAAGAATGCAGAAACGGAATTATTTGTTCCTCTGCAGGGAATCACGCGCAGGGGGTAGCTTTTTCAGCGCAGCGGCGTAATATCAAGTCTACCATTGTCATGCCCAACGTCACTCCTTTATTAAAAGTGGAAGCGACGAAAGGGTATGGTTCCGATGTGGTAATTCACGGGGACGTATATGACGAGTCCTACAGCAAGGCTATGGAACTGGCCGAGGAACACGGTTACACGTTTGTACATCCCTTTGATGACTACGACGTTCTCTGTGGTCAGGGGACCATTGGTCTGGAAATCCTTGAGGAGCTGGAGTATGTGGATGAAGTACTGGTTCCCATCGGCGGCGGCGGACTGATCAGTGGTATCGCCCTTGCAATCAAAGCCGTGAAGCCTGAGGTTAAGGT
>JAQSXD010000355.1 GCA_029266295.1 Bacillota bacterium
AAGATCAAAAGCACCTCTGCATCTTCACTTTCAAACATAACACTCATGTCTTCGAGAGATGCTTCCGCTTGTCCTGCCTGACGTCCTGGAGGATATTTCTTTGTGATTCGATCAATGTAGCCGTCCATATCCTCTTTAAGGATGATGCGGCCATCCTGGCTGATCTTTAGGGTGGGAACTCCGTCCGAAGGACGAATTTCCCAATCGATTCTATAATCACCTTTGTCACCTGTAAATTCGGCCTTGTCTCCCTGCAAATGAATCCCCCATGCATAATTGCTGACATCCATCGCATCCGGCTTCAAATACAGTGATGTTCCAAGGTAGTCCACGGATCCGTCATTCCACTTCGGCCATACAGGTTCAAAGCCGAGTTTCGCTTTGAAGGCAGTACGGTCACTCAAATTTTCGTCAAACCAAGCAGGAAGTTTGGCATCCTCCACACCAGCAAGAAAGTAAACCGCATCGGTGATGGATTCGCGTACAGACAATTCAGGGTCTGATGCGGCCTGAATCAATTTGCCATCTTTCAGCATTCCCTCACTGCTAAGCAATCGTTCTAGGCGGTCTATCTGGGCAAAAACTGGCATGCCATGGTACCCTAGCGCCGGCAGGACAGAAAAAACAGAAGCTACGCAGATCGCTGCTGCGATAAGGCGATGAGCTTTTGCATTAAGAAGGATTAGGAGAATCGCCGCTATTGCTGAAATCACCCAAACCAGGATGAACCAATACTCGGAGACTTTGAGGCCAGCTTTCTCTAACTGTATAACGATGGCCCCAGCTTCGAAAGCCAGAATGATCAAAGCGGCGAAAGGATAAAGCCGTCGATAGAATTTTGCCAGTCCAGACTCATGATGTGTCACCATAATATGAAGCCATAGTCCTACCGCGGAATATGCTGTTGCAATTCCTGCAAGCTCATTAAATGCTGGCCATTCACCCGTCAATAGAATACGTCCTGACCATAAAAAGAGCACCACGGTTAATGCCATTATGATGGGAACAAGAATATAACTCAGCAGAATCTCAATAAAACGCGGCTGTCTCTGCGCAGCCTCACGATGTTCATCAACAACCCCTTTCCGAAAATTAGGAAAATATCCTAAAAAGATCGTAAAGGCAAGAAAACCGGCAATTGTTCCAATATACATGTAGACTTTTCCGCTCATCCCCTGATAAAGCAGTGTCTGAACTGCACCTGCAACTCCAGACGCGCCTGCCACGATAACAATCCCGTAAAGCAAAGCGATGAAAAAGGCTTTATGCGACATGAAAAAAGACTGGGCAAAATCAGACTGTTCTTTCGGTTCACCTGCTGCGATGATAAAAGCCAGAAAACTAATCAAAATGGCGGCACTAACCCGGGCCACAGCCAGCGTTGAAATCACTTCATAGCGTGCTGAAACATCGGGATTGGCTACTCCCCAAAAGAAAAGCATCAGAAAAGCGATGATGATAACGCCTGCACCGAGCAGGTTTGCAGCCAGAAATGCACGCTTATTGGAAAAGCGGGTTTGCGCTATGGTTATCGCGGCCATACTGAACACAGCTCCGAGAGCAAAGGCCCAATGCAAACAATTGAACAAAAAATTATAAGGCTCTTGCGCAGGCCAATCAAGCTGTATTCTGATCATGGTGACAATAGCAAAAGCCAGCGCACTCAGAATAGCAGCCGGAAATGTCTCAAAGGCCCTGAGCGCCCCTCCAAAAATATTCATTATGGATCGTGTAAAAGTATTCATAGTCTCACTTCCTTTCCTATGAGATTCCTTATGTTATTTGTAACCATTATTTCCTGTCGTACTCACTTTTTTTTACTTACACCATGTAGCCCTTCTTGTAGTCTTGCCCATAAACCGATCCGTATCTTTTCTTCGAAATGAGGATTCGCTCCATATTTCATATACATATCTAACTAAATAAGAAGCATTACTATAAATGACAAATCCATTGCAAGGAAGGTAAAAAGTATGCGAAATGATGAAAGATCCATCGATCTCCTAAAAGCGTTGTCTGAAGAATCCGGGGTTTCCGGTTATGAGATGCCGATACGAAACCTTTTGACAGAATATCTTAGGCCCCTCTCCGATGAACTGCTCGAGGATCATCTGGGGAGTCTGGCCGCTAAGATAGCTGGCCGAGAGCAGGAACTTAAAATTATGCTGGCAGCCCATATGGATGAGGTGGGATTGATGGTTACAAAAATTACAGACGAGGGCTTCATTAAATTTCTGAAGCTCGGAGGGTGGTGGGATCCGGTACTGTTGAACCAGAAGGTTCAGATATACAATTCTGCGCGTACAGTCACCGGAATCATCGGAGCGAAAGCCCCGCACATACTAACGGCAGAGGAAAAGAAGCAGCCGGTCACCATCAATTCATTGTTCATTGACATTGGTGCGGGGAGTAAAGACGAGGTCGAAGCACTCGGCATTCGGTCCGGTGATCCGGTTGTCCCTTTCAGCACGTTTGAGATGTGCGAAAGCTTTAGATGTTTTCGCGGAAAAGCATTGGATGATCGCATCGGCTGCTCCATGCTGATTGAGATCTTCAGGGAGCTTCATGCCACCCCTGTCCCCGGTACGGTCTATGGAGTCATGACGGTGCAGGAGGAAGTAGGCATTAGAGGCGCAGGTACCAGTGTATCTGTTGTAAAGCCTGATCTTGCAATTGTTCTTGACGTAACAGTTGCTACCGATACTCCGAATATCTCTCCGGGAGACGTCGTATCAAAGACCGCACTGGGAAAAGGTCCGGTGATCTGCTTTTATGACGCAAGTATGATTCCTCACATTCCTTTCAGAGACTTTGTAGTGAACACTGCGGAAGAAAATCAAATCCCGTATCAGATCGAATTGATGCCCGGAGGCGGAACCGATGCAGGTAAAATCCATCTGTATCGACAGGGGGTACCATCCATCGTGATCGGTGTTCCGGTCCGGTATATCCACGACCATTATGGGATTGCTAACTTGGATGATTATCACAATGCCCTGAAGCTGGTCCTAGCATTATTAAACCAGATTGATTCAGAGACATTCCGTGCCATTATAAGCAATCATTCTGATGGAAATTTGTAAAAGCCCGCGCATTTCATGGGAAAATGGAGTAGATACACATATTTCCTTCTGGAAAGGATTATAATTCTATAACAATCTAGTGCTTTGCAGACTTAAACTTTGGCTTAAGCTTGCCAAGGCACTAGGAAGATCCCAGTCTCAAGGCTGGGTCCTCTTCTCGAATTGATTCCAAGATTATTATGGAGTAATCATGAATTCTATCATAGATTCGCCTGTTATGATTAGCCTTTCCGGATTTCTGACGGGTTTTGCCGGGCTTTCCATTGGCATTGCAGTCTCACATTTCACGAAACGCAGGGGAAGACGGTTTCGCGGTACTGCTTTAGGTTTTATTGGCGGTTTAATGCTTGCTATCGTAACCTTTGATTTGCTTCCTGAGTCTTATGAACAGGGAAACGTCTTTATTACTGCAGCGGGGATCATTTTCGGGTTGGTTCTGGCAGTGTTTCTGGACGGAACGCTGCATCATGACAATATTCTGCTTGCAGGCCGGCATAGCGGACGATTTGTGAAGGCAGCCATCTTTATGGCAATCGGAATTGGCATTCATAACATTCCAAGCGGAATTGCCCTGGGGTCTTTATTTTTAGCATCTCCCATTAAGGCCTTTCATCTTGCGGTGGCATTGACGATCCATGGAATACCGGAAGGTCTCGCCGTCGGACTCTTTTTGAAAGAAAGCAAAGCCAAATCAAGCACACTGGCGATGATATCAATCCTCACATCATTACCCATGGGGCTTGGTTCCCTGCTTGGAAGCATTGCTGGTACGATTTCACCTACCGTTACTTCTATGAGTCTCGCCTTTGCAGGTGGAATGATTCTATATATTATCTGCAGAGAAACGCTCCCCGGCGCCACGGATACCTGGAGAGGTAGAATGTCCACCATCGGCAATATAACAGGTTTTGTTGCTGGTATGCTGTTTGTATCTTTCCTGCATTGATGCGCGCGAATTTGCTGATACTTTGTGCATTAATTACAACTTTTAATCTTTGTTTCTTTTAAATGCAAAACAAAAACGCTGAAATATCAACATTTCAACGTTTTGCGGACGATATTCTTCCCCGAAGCCCTTCTGTCACAGGTTCTTCTCCCAGTGTGATCTAACCACAAAAAAATAACCATCAAGGATGGCTATTTTTTGTGGTACGCCCGGCAGGAGTCGAACCTGTGACCTTCAGAGTCGGAGTCTGACGCTCTATCCAGCTGAGCTACGGGCGCATATAA
>JAQSXD010000356.1 GCA_029266295.1 Bacillota bacterium
AAGGAAGCATAGGAAGGGGGAAGAGCAATGTATCGCGCAGTAAAAATTTCCAAAGGCTCCAGTGGATGGGGCGGACCGCTCATCATCAAACCGACAGATGAGAAGAATAAGATCGTTTCCATTACAGGAGGCGGAATTGACCCGATCGCAGAGAAAATTGCAGAGCTTACAGGTGGTATCGCTATTGACGGATTCAGCAAAGGCGTTCCGGAAAATGAAATCGCAGTTGTCGTTGTAGACTGCGGAGGAACAGCCAGATGCGGCGTATATCCGAAAAAAAGAATCAACACTGTGAATCTGACTCCTGTAGGTCAGTCCGGACCCTTGGCAAGTTTCATTAAAGAGGATATCTACGTGTCAGGCGTCAAAGAAAATAATATTGCACTATATGACGGTGAGGCTCCCGAAGCTGCACCTGCTGCTAAGCCAGAAGTAAAAAGCACTCAGAATCAAGCGAAATCAGCTTCTGGAAAGCCTGCGAAAAAATCCGGATTTCTGACAAGACTGGGAAAAGGGACCGGAAAAGTTGTAGGAGACTTTTATCAGGCAGGACGTGATACCATCGATACCGTAATCAGAAATATTCTGCCGTTTATCGCATTTGTATCCATGCTGATTGGTATTATCTCAGCGTCCGGTGTCGGTGATATTATTGCCAAAACAATTTCGCCTTACGCAGGTACGCTTCCGGGCTTGCTTGGCATCTCCGTCGTGTGCGCCCTTCCGTTCCTTTCACCATTGCTGGGACCTGGCGCAGTTATCGCACAGGTAGTTGGTGTACTGGTTGGTGTTGAAATTGGAAAAGGAAATATTCCTCCGCAGTATGCGCTTCCGGCACTGTTCGCCATCGACCCACAGGTTGGTTGCGATTTCATACCTGTCGGCTTGAGTCTTGGAGAAGCAGAACCCGAAACCATCGAATTTGGAGTACCCGCGGTGCTGTTTTCCAGATTGATCACAGGACCACTGGCTGTTGCAATTGCGTATCTGTTCAGCATCGGACTTTACGATTCCTAAATAAAGAAATATGTGGGCGGATACTTGTTACCGGGTATCTGCCCTGATTTGAGGCTTATGAAAGAACGTCTTTCTCAAGCACCATTGCCTCGTGAGGCATTCATAGATCGAATTTTATTATATCTATCACAGCCTGATGATAGAAAGGAGACTTAATTCTATGGATTACAAATCTTTAATAACCGGCATGGGTCCAATGGCGCTGGACTTTCTTTCGGAAGATATGATTATTGTATTCAATGAAAATGCACCTGCAGAATTGGCAGAGCTTTCCATACTCCACAAGGAATGTCCGGTGGAAAGAGAAATTCGGGAAGGCGACGTTGTCGCATTCGGTAACAGCAGCTACGTTGTAACTGCTGTAGGAGAAGAAGCAAACCATACCTTCCGGTCAATGGGACATTGTACCTTTAAATTTACTGGAAAGTCTGAAGTTGAGCTGCCCGGCCACATTGAACTATCGGGTGAAGGCCCCCCAGAAATCAAAATCGGTGACATGTTGGAAATCATGTTTACTTGATCCGGACCGTTACAAGACCTGATCCGGGGGAAAACTCTGATAAAGTTGAGAATAGCGAATGAATCGTAATCGTACGAATGAATTCAATTTGTAATATAAATTCGTTCAATCCAGCTTTTTTATCACTGAAAATTTTTCCCGCCGGTCATATATGACCGGCGAAGTTTTTTTCAGAGGAGATTTAACCAGATGAAAGAGCTGATCAAATAGTTTAGTTTAATTTAGGGAAGTGCGGATGAATTCCATGTACGCATGTCGATTCAATCAGTACTCCCATTTAACAGAAAGGTAGAGCATATTTATGTGGGGATTAAATGAAAAATTAGCTGCACTTGAACGCAGCGGTCAAAGAATTCAGGCCAGTATTGTTGGCGCAGGACAAATGGGAAGAGGTATGGTAAGTCAGATGATGCTGATGAAGGGCATGTCTCCTGCCATCGTAGTTGATATTAATCCGGAACTGGCAAAAACAGCATATTTGCATGCAGGACTCAAAGAGGATGACATCCGCTTTGTTAAAACGGTAGCAGAAGCAAATACATGGATGGAGCAGGGAAAGTATATCTATACCGATAATGCAGACATTGCAGCGAAAGCAAATCTGATTCAGGTTGCCATCGATGCAACAGGTGTTCCGGAGGTAGGTGCGAAATTTGCAGTAGACAGCATCAACCACAAGAAGCATATCGTAATGCTGAATGTAGAGACCGACGTTGTGATCGGGCCTTATTTAAAGCAGCTTGCAGATAATGCAGGGGTTGTTTACACCGGTTCTGCCGGAGATGAACCCGGTGCGGTAAAAGAGCTTTATGACTTTGCTGATGCCCTTGGCTTCGAAGTAAGGGTTATCGGTAAGGGAAAAAATAACGCGCTTGATCTGGATTGCAATCCGGACAGCCTGTATGAATATGCTACCGCAAGAGGCGTCAGCCCCAAGATGCAGACAGCCTTCAGCGACGGAACAAAGACAATGGTTGAAATGACAGCCATGGCAAACTCCACCGGATTTATTCCTGATGTAAGAGGCGGCCACGGTGCAGCAGCTACTGTGAAGGAACTTCCTGAGCTTTTCAGACTAAAGGAAGAGGGCGGAATTCTGAACCAGTATGGCGTCATTGACTATATCAATGGTGTTGCTCCAGGTGTATTCCTTATCGTTTCCACAAGCCTGCCGGATGTTGTCCATGAAATGCAATACCTTAGCATGGGTCCCGGTCCTAATTATGTACTGTACAGACCATATCACCTGACCAGCCTTGAAACTCCGCTGTCTGCAGCGCTTGCAGTCATCGATCATCAGCCCACAATCGTGCCTTCCTTTGGACTGGTAGCGGAAACCATCGCAGTAGCAAAGAAAGATCTGAAAGCTGGAGATATGCTTGACGGTATCGGCGGATTTACAGTTTACGGAACCTTTGAAAAGGCGGATGTTGCAAAGCAGCTTGGAGCGGTTCCACTGGGGCTGATCAACAAGAACACCAAGCTTCTGAAGGATGTGAAAAAAGGTGAACTCGTCACCTATGATATGATTGAGCTGGACCAGAACTCTTTGATCGTACAGCTTAGAAGACTCCAGGATCGATTCTTCTTATAGGTTAAAATTACAGGGCACAGGTTCAGCGATAATGGAATTTGTGCCCTGTTTATTAGCGGTAACGAATCAGCGGCTGCGGAGAAGCCATCGTCCTTTATGGAATCGTTGCCATTGGAGAGAAAATTATGTATAAACTGATTGCTATGGATTTGGATGATACTCTGCTGAATGACTCCGGTATCATCAGTGAGCGGAATAAGGACGCAATACGCAGGGCAGAAGCTGCCGGCGTAAAAATAATCATTACTTCAGGAAGAAGCTATGCTTCTACGAAACAGTTTATTCACGAACTGGGGCTCGTAGATCTCACCATCAGCCTCAATGGAGCCTATATTCAGGACCCAACGGATGATAGACTCGTAGCGGATTTTTCCATCGAAAAGGAAATAACCGGGGAATTGCTGAAAGCGATTGAACCATTCGGAATCCATGTTAATTTTTATAACGGTGAAAAAGTGTATTGCCAGGAAGCTACGGAACATGCTTTGTATTACAGCCAATTAAACCGGATTGAGATCGACTACGTAGATTCGCTTTTCGAATTGAGTAAAGCGAAGCCTGCGGGGAAATTGTTGCTGATTAATAATGAGGGAAAATTGGAAGGCATACGGGATTTGCTTCGAGAGAAATTCGGCGATCATTTAAATCTCCTATTCTCTAAGCCCTTTTTCCTCGAAATATTTGATCGGTCGACTTCAAAGGGTGCAGCACTTTTGAAGGTTGCTGAAATGTACGGGATAAAACCAGAGGAAATTATCGCTGTGGGAGACGGAGAAAATGATTTGTCCATGATCAAAATGGCAGGGATTGGAGCAGCGGTTTCCAATGCGAAGGAAACAGTAAAACAGGCTGCTGATTATATTACGCTTTCCAATAATGAAAGCGGTGTTGCCCATCTCATTGAAAAATTGATACTGGGCGATACGGGAGATGTAGGGAGGTAAAACAAAATGGCAAAAGAAAAGATAGAAAACGGCAAAAAAACAAAATTGCAAACAATAGGACAGGGAATGACTGAGAAGGAACTTGATGCGGTACAAGAAAGCAAGGATATCCAGGGACAGGAACCGCTCAGCAAAGAACTGCTTGAAGATATGTATATCAAAATGCTGCACACCAGGCTGTTTGAAGAAAAGGTAGCATACTTTTTCTCCATGGGAATGGTACACGGAACGACCCACCTTTATGTAGGAGAAGAAGCCTCAGCGGTGGGAGCATGCAGCGCCCTTGAGGTGGAAGACCTGATCACAAGTACCCACAGAGGGCACGGTCACTGCATCGGCAAGGGAATCGATCTGAATAAGATGATGGCAGAGCTTCTGGGAAAAGAAACCGGGTACTGCAAAGGAAAGGGAGGCTCCATGCACATTGCCGACCTGACCCGAGGAAACATAGGGGCCAACGGAGTGGTGGGCGGAGGCCACGCCATCTCGGTAGGAGCAGCCCTGACCCTGAGAATGAAGAAACAGGACAACGTGGTGCTGTGCTTCTTCGGAGACGGAGCATCCAACGAGGGAAGCTTTCATGAAGCGCTGAATCTGGCGTCGGTATGGAAGCTGCCGGTAATCTTCCTGTGTGAAAACAACCTGTACGGAATGTCGGTTCCGGTAAGCAAATCCATGAACGTGCAGGACGTAGCGGTAAGAGCAGCAGCCTACGGAATAGAGGGCCGTGTGGTGGACGGAAACGACGCCATCGCGGTATATCATGCAGTAAAAGAAGCGAAGGAATACGTGAAAGAAAACGGACCGATCCTCATCGAGGCAAAGACATACCGCTGGCTGGGGCACTCCAAGAGCGACGCCAACGTGTACCGAACCAAGGAAGAGATCGCATCGTGGAAAGAAAAGTGCCCCATCAAGAGGCTGAGAAAGTATCTGGAAGAAACGAGCATCAGTACAGCAGAAGAGCTGGATAACATCGAAAAAAAAGCCAAAGAGGACATCGACAAGGCAGTGGAGTTTGCACAAAACAGCCCCTATCCCTCACTGGATACCATAATGGACGACGTATACGCATAGGAACAGAAGGAATACGAAGGCAGAAGAGAAG
>JAQSXD010000357.1 GCA_029266295.1 Bacillota bacterium
CGTCTTTAAATTCGGCTACGCCTTTAAACCTGTAGGGTTTTAAATCCCTGTTGTAGGATTTCTCCTGCTGGGCTTTGAAGTAGTAATTTGAAGATTTTGCGTAAAACAGCAGCGTGTCATGCTTTCTTGCAAAATAGTTTTTGCTGACACCGCCGGATTTATAATTCCAGATGACTTCATTAATAAAATTCTTTTCACCGAAGATTTCATCCAATATCACTTTTACATAGTGGACGCTGTGCCAGTCAAGATGTACCCATAGACAGCCGTCTTCTGCCAGAAGCTCTTTCATCAGGAAAAATCGCTCTGTCAGCATTCGTAAATAAGACTCCATCCCTTCTTCCCATACATCATGGTAAGCTTTTTGTTTAATGGACGATACTTTTCCAATTTTCTCAGAAGACAGTTTTCGTTCTGTTCCATAGTTTGCTTTAGAATAAAAGGGAGGGTCAATATAAATCAGGTTGATTTTTTGCCCAATTGCCTTCTGTTCCAATAAATATTTCATCAGTATCAGATTGTCAGAATGAACAAGCAGATTCTCTCCGTTTCTGATCTTTTCAATTATAGCAAAATCACCTGCCTCAATTTCTCGGCAAGCTTTTTCGCACTCTTCTATCATAATAGGCAGTTTTGTCAGAAGACTCATTTCCGTTTACCAGTTTTCTCTCCGATTGTCTTCGTTGTATTCTTTGTACTGTTGCTGCGGGATGAATGATCCCGACTCCTGTTCTGATGCGCGCGGTCAGCGCCAGACGAATGATCCCGATCTCTTTTTTGATTCTCCTTGCCTCGTCCTGCAGAAGCAACGGCATCACGGTGAGCAGATCCGAGCAAAACGGGAATCAAATCCTCACGTCCTGCTTTTTTTAATGCGGCTAATACCATTTCCCGGTTTTCTCTTTTATTAAAATGCATCAACGCACGCTGCATTCGTTTTTCTTCCGGATCTCTGGGAACATATACCGTGTCACCGGTGAAAGGGTCCAGTCCTGTATGATACATGCAGGTAGAAAGAGTTCCAGGTGTGGGATAGAAGTCCTGAACCTGATCCGGCACAAAGCCGCCTCGCTTTAGAAACAGCGCCAGTTCAATTGCATCCTCCATGGTCGATCCGGGATGGGATGAAATGAAATAAGGGATGAGATATTGTTTCAGTCCCAGCCGTTCGTTGGTCGCTTTATATTTCCTGCTGAAATCCAAAAACACCTCTTTTGAAGGTTTTCTCATTCTAGCCAGTACTCTGTTTGAAATGTGCTCCGGGGCCACCTTCAATGTGCCGCTTACATGGTGCTTGCACAGTTCTTCCAGAAAAGCATCATCTCTCCCCGCCAGGAGATAATCATACCTGAGTCCGGAACGAATAAATACCTTCTTCACTTTATTAAGGCTCCGCACTTCCCTGAGAAGCTCTAGATATTCGCTGTGATCAATGTCCATCAGGCTACAAGGTTTCGGATACATGCAGTCCTTATCACGGCAAACTCCTGCCTTTTCCTGCTTATGACAGGCAGCCTTTCTAAAGTTTGCAGTAGGACCTCCCACATCATGAATGTATCCCTTAAAGTCCTTCCGTTCAGTCAGCTTTACCGCTTCTCTTACAATAGACTCCCTGCTCCTGCCACGAACTTCTCTGCCCTGATGATACGTCAAAGCGCAGAAACTGCAGCCGCCGAAGCAGCCACGGTTTGCTGTAATGCTGAACTTTACTTCTTCAATGGCCGGAATTCCTCCATCCTTATCATAGGCAGGATGCCATGTTCCTTCATACGGCAATTCGTAAACATCATCAAGCTCAACTGTAGTCAGCGGTTCCTGTGGTGGATTTTGAATCACATAGACCGTTTTATCGTATTTTTCTACCAGTCGCTTTCCATTGATCCAGTCATTGTTGCGATATTGAAGCAAAAAGCTTCTGGCATAATTTTTTTTCGCATGATCCCCTTCAGTGATTTCTCGAAAGGAAGGAAGAAGAATCGTATCCTTGTCCCCAAAATGCTCCTGTTCAAAAGCGCCTTCCAACATGCCTTCTTTCAGAAGCGTGTTGGTCTCACGAAAGACCGTTCCTTTGATCCAACTGATGTCCTTAATCTCAATGCCGGAATCAAGAGCTTCTGCGATCTCGACCACAGCGCGCTCTCCCATGCCATACATCAGAAGGTCTGCTCTAGAATCCATAAGAATCGATCTGCGAACACTGTCATCCCAATAGTCATAGTGTGCAAAACGCCTGAGGCTTGCCTCAATGCCGCCGATGATCACGGGAACATCTTTATATGCCTCCCTTGCTCTTCCACTGTATACGATGACCGCCCGATCGGGTCTCAGTCCAGCTTTGCCCCCAGGGGAATAGCTGTCTATCTTTCTTCTGTGTTTAAACACGGAGAAATGATTGACCATTGAGTCTACATTTCCTCCGTTGATGAGAAAGCCAAGTCTCGGTTTTCCAAACCGCTTAAAATCGTCAGATTTTCTCCAATCTGGCTGAGCAAGGATCGCCACCTTAAATCCACGACTTTCCAGAACCCTGCCAATAATCGCTGTACCAAAAGAGGGATGGTCAACATAGGCATCGCCCGTTACCAGGACGAAGTCAGGCTGATGCCACCCCTGCTCTTGCATTTCTTTCATAGTCATTGGTAAAAATGACATAATTTCTCCTGTTTCTATTATCTGCTTCCCTTGTCATAAGGTACGCCAACAGCTTTAGGAGCCTGAGAAGACTTGGAGCTGAAGGCCAGTACGATAAGGGTTGCAATAAAAGGTATCATTTTATAGACGTCACTGGGGATGCTGGAGGTAGCAAGCAACGGAATAACAGAGTATGCCGACGCGATGGTCTTCATGAGTCCGAAGAACAGCGCCGCAAACAAAACTCTAAGCGGCTTCCACTGGCCGAAGATCATTACAGCCAGAGCCAGGAATCCGTATCCAGAAACGGTGGCGTTAAAATTCGTAGAAGTCGGGATTACAAATACCAAGCCTCCCAAACCGGCCAGTCCTCCGGATATCATAACACCTGCATAGCGCATCTTGTAGACGCTAATCCCCACAGAATCCGCAGAATGGGGGTGCTCCCCGCATGCACGCAGACGCAAACCAAATCTTGTTTTATAAAGTACAATCACGGACAGTATCAAGATCAAGAATCCAAGATAGGTCGTGATGTAAGTATTCTTAAAGAACAGACCACCAAGAATGGGGATATCACCCAAGATCGGTACTGACGAGATACGGAATGTGTTGTTGAAGTTGATCTGCTGCACTCCGTTGGTTTGTATCATTCTGGCGATAAAAATCGCAAAAGCCGGTGCGAACATATTCAATGCCGTACCGCTGATAATCTGGTCTGCTTTTAGATTAATGGCCGCATACGCATGAAGCAGTGAAAAGATCATCCCGGTTACAACTGCAATCAGAATTGCAATGATAAGCAGCGGCTGTCCCGTCATGCTGTCCTGCATCATATTGATAAAGAAGATGCTGGTAAACGCCCCCATGATCATCATTCCGTCAAGCGCAATGTTCGTTACACCGCTTCGCTCGGTAAAAACGCCTCCCAAAGCTACAATGAGCAGCGGGATGGAAAAAAACATCGTCTGCTGGAATACCAAAAATAAAATATCCATTATTTATTCCCCTCCTCTGCAGATTCTGCCTGAGTAGAATCAGTTGTACCAGTAGCGTTATCAAGCCCGTTATCTACAGCAAGAGCAGTATCTTCCGTCATCTGATACTGTGGATCAGCAGTCGCTCTGAGGTCAGCTATTTCAGCCTCCTTGCCAGTTGCATCTTCTGAACCGTCATTATTTTCATGGTTGTCGGATTTTGTAGCACTTCTCTCTTTCGAGAATTTTATAATTCTCGGCAATATTGAGCGGAAGATCAATGCAAAAGCACTGAAGTAAATAATACATGCGATGATGATATCAATGACTTCCGGCACAAAATCCAACGTCTGCAGATAGTTACCACCTTGGGTGATATAGGAGATGAAGATTGCAGAGAATATGATGCCGATTGGATTGGAAAGTCCCAGCAAAGCAACCGGAATTCCGTTGAACCCTTCTGCAGCTAGTACATCCACAACCTTAATTCGTCTGCCGTTTGCACCTGATAGATAGAGGAGCCCTCCTCCAAGACCTGCTAGCATACCCGCGATTACCATGGACAGCACAATATTGCGCTTTTCGTTTATGCCTGCATATTTACTTGCTTGAGGATTGAAGCCACAAGCTTTCAGTTCATAGCCAA
>JAQSXD010000358.1 GCA_029266295.1 Bacillota bacterium
CCATCAGTCCTTGCGAAAAAACCGCAATGTCATTTGCAATCATTCGCCATCGCTTTCTTTGGAACGACTGCAAGATCAGGATTTTGTGCCTGCTCACCATGAGACCGGAAGATTACAGCCAGTTCGGCACGTTGCTGAAGCTGTTTTATCAGGAGGGCAGTGCCATACCCGCCTCCGAGGTAAAATCTGTGTAGCAGCTGACCCGGTATTTTCATCTGGACTAGCGCACATATTCTAATCACACATCAGAAGAGCCTTCATTCCGCAATTACAGGTCGGAATGAGGGCTTTTTTTCATTATTCCTTTCTATCAAATTTTTCCTCAAGTGAATGGAAAAACTTGATATGAAGTTTCCAAACAGATCGTTTAATATAAGCTATATACAAGGAGGGATAGAAAATGAGTATGGATCAGAAAAAACAGTATTCCGGCAAGGAACGTTACAGCAATCTGTTTTCTCCCATCAGAATCGGGAACATCAGATTGAAGAATAGAATCATAGCGGCGCCAACCAGTCCGAGCATGATAACAACAGAAGGACATATGACACAGGAGATGACCGCCTATCTCGAAGAAAAGGCATTGGGAGGGGCTGCGGTAGTCACCTACGGGGAAGCCATCGTGCATTCTGCCACTGGGCAATCCCACGCCAAACAGCTTCAGCTGGACGCCTTTGGAGTAAGGACCTCGCTGGTGAACACGGCGAGAGCGATTCATAACGCCGGTGCATATGCAAATATCCAACTCTCCCACGGCGGAAAATACGGGGGCATTTCCAGCATCGGAGGCGAAGTTGCAAGTGCAAAGACCGCATACGGACCGTCTGAAGAGGTCACCGATAAGGGCGAAATCATACAAGAGATGCCCAAAGAACTAATCTATGAAATCATAGAATCCTATGAGAAGGGCGCAAGGCTTTGCAAGGATTGCGGCTTTGACATGGTTCAGGTTCATGCGGCACATGGATGGTTGTTCTCTCAGTTTTTATCACCGGTTCAAAATCGTAGGAATGATGAGTTTGGTGGAAGCCTGGAAAACAGAGCGAGATTTCTGATGCTTTCGCTGGATGCTGTCAGAGCCGGCGTCGGACCTGGTTTTCCCATCGAGATCAGGCTTTCCGGTGATGACTTCAGTTTATCGGGACTGAGCCAGAAGGACTGCATCGAGGTGGCTGTCATGATTGATTCCAAGGTGGATCTGATCAATGTATCCTGTGGAAATCATGAAGATCCTGATCTGTTCTGCAGAACTCATCCGTCAGCATTCTTCCCCCGTGGCTGCAATGTCTATCTTGCGGCAGAAATTAAAAAACATGTGAAAACCCCCGTAGCTTGTGTGGGCGGCCTGAATGATCCCGGACAAATGGAACAAATCATAGCGTCAGGGCAGGCCGATCTGGTGGAAGTGGCTCGTGCACTGTTGGCGGACCCCTATCTTCCGAAAAAAGCCCTGGCTGGCAATGCAGAGGACATCACCCCATGTCTCAGGTGCTATGAATGCTTTGGTGAAACCATAAAAGGAGAATCCGTGAAATGCACGGTAAACCCGGTCATGGGACAGCAGATGGCTGCCAAACTGCCGGAAAAGGCACCGGAATGGAAGAAGCGGATTCTCATTGCAGGGGGAGGCCCTGCGGGAATGGAAGCGGCTATCGTAGCGGCAGAGCGCGGACATTCTGTGACGCTGGTGGAAAAGAGCAAAACGCTGGGAGGAAATCTTCACGCGGCAGGGGCGTCCTTTTTTAAAAAAGACATTATTGATTTTTGTATTGTTATGCAAAAGAGAGTGGAAAAAGCCGGGGTTAACGTTGTCCTGAATACGGAAGTAACCCCCGAATATATTAAAGAATTTAAACCAGATGCGCTGTTCGTTGCCATCGGGTCAAGAGAAATCATTCCTCCGGTGAAGGGCATCGAACTTCCGCTCGTTGTAATGGCAGCAGATGCGGAACTGAATCCAGAGAAACTCGGAAAGAGGATCGTAATCATCGGAGGCGGTCTTGTGGGCTGTGAAGCAGGAGTCTCTTTTGGAAAAGAGGGAAAAGAGATCAAGCTTGTAGAGATGAAAGAAGAATTGATCAGCGATTACAATTTCTTCTATAAGGGTGCATTGCTTCCCGAACTGAAAAAGTATGCGGAAGTGTATTTGAAAACCACCGTAAAGGAGATCACTCCTCAAGGAGTGATCTGTGAAAACCCGGAAGGCCGTTTCGTCCTGGAAGCAGATACGGTAATTTGTGCAGCAGGCTACAAAGCACCCTACGACGCTGTTGACAGGCTCTGCGAAACTGTTGATGAATATTATATCATTGGCGACTGCAGAAATGCAGGCCAGATTTATCAGGCCGTCAGCACCGCCTACTATGCGGCAAAGTCGGTATAGAAAGAAAAGATATAAGGAGCAAATCAATGAGTTATCAATTTTTTGTACAAAGTGATATCACGTTTGGACTGAATTCCGTGGAAAAGCTACCGGAGATTCTTGCATCTTACGGAGCAAAGCAGGTTATGGTTATCTATGATGAAGGCGTTAAGCTGGCGGGAATCTCAGAAAAGGTTCTGGCAGAGGTTCGCAAGGCTGGCGTAAGCGTCACCGTCTACGATAAGGTTCTGCCCAATCCATCCAATGAACTTGTAGAGGAAGCCGCCGTGCTGGCAAGAGCAAGCGGCATTGATGCATTTATAGCGGTAGGAGGAGGCAGCAGCATTGATCTTGCCAAGGCGGTGAATGTGCTGATGACCAATCCGTCTCCCATCGGGCAGTACGGCGGAATCGGCAACGTGAAGCATGCTGTGCTTCCCCTGGTGGCCATACCCACCACCGCAGGAACCTCCAGTGAAATTACCAATGTAGTGGCTTTGACCGATACAAAAGCGGTCTGCAAATATGTAATCATCGACAATAAAATGACAGCGACCAATGTGATCATTGATCCCGCATTCACAAGAACCATGCCGAAGTCAGTGACTGCGGCCACAGGAATGGATGCCATTACCCATGCGGTAGAAAGCTTTATTTCAAACATGGCAACACCTTTAACGGAGTACCATTCTCTGAAAGGACTGCAGATTCTGTATCAAAATCTGCCGCTGGCGGTAGAGAACGGCGAGAACATGGAAGCGAGAGAACAGATGATGCTGGGCTGTATCATCGCTGGGTTCGGCTTTTCCAATGCGAACCTGGGCCTCGTCCACGGCATCGCCCATACGCTGAGCGCACATTTTCATCTGGCTCATGGGATGGCAAACGCAACAGTCCTCCCCTATGTAATGGAATTCAATGCACAGAGCTGTCCTGAGAAGATGATCGAAATGGCAAAGGCCATCGGCCTTGCTGTGTCTGGAAATGCAGGCGAAGACAAATATGTATTCGCAAAGGAATTAGAGAGAATGACTTCCGCTTTGGGCATTAAAAAATTGTCTGAGCAGGGAATTCAAGAAAAAGATTTGGAAATGCTTGCGGGAGAAGTCCTGAAGGAGCCGGTGCTCAACTTCAATCCAAGGCAAAACATTACAAAGGTGCAGGTTCTCGAGATTCTCAGAAAAGCACTTTAAAGCAACGAAGGAAGCAATATCGGTGCCTTGCAGGGAATCTGTCAGCACACCGAAATCAGTCAATGGAAAGGACTTAATACAATGAAATACGAAAAGATCAGAAAGCAAGTTTTGGATGCTATTTTAGAAGCTGTGGAGATGGGCCTGATCAAAGGAACTTCCGGAAATATCGCGGTAAGGGATGAGGTTGAAGATGTCATTGCCATAACACCCAGCAGCGTTGCCTATAAGACGATGAAAGCCGAAGATATCGCAATTGTTGATCTCAATGGCAAATGGATTGACGGGCCGTATAAGCCTTCTTCTGAAACGCCGATGCATACCGCAGTACTGAGAGCGAGAAAGGATATCAAGGCAACTGTACATACCCATGGCATGTTTGCTACGATTATGGCCATGGATGAAGAGGCGCTGCAGCCTACAACTCCGCCCCAGGCAGAGTTTGCACCCGTTGCGATCGTACCGTTCATCATGCCCGGCAGCGATGATCTGGCAGACAGCGTTGTGTCAACTCTTGGCGCAGAGGGAAGAGCCGTTATGCTGAAAAACCATGGCATGTTCTGCTGCGGAAAGACCATCAAGGACGCAATGGCAGCTACGGTATATACGGAAGAAATGGCTACGACTGCATACTACGCAAAACTTCTTGGAAATTTTAGGCCATTGCCTGAGGCCGCAATTGTTTGGAAATTTTAGGCCATTGCCTGAGGCCGCAATTGTGAAAATGAAAGAACTGATCGCTGCAGATAAAGCAGTTTAAAACGAGCATAAAGGCAGTTTAAGCAGAAACATCTTAAAGTAAAAAGCAGCTAAAAGCAAAAAATCAGTTCAGAGCAGAAAAGCAATAGGGAGGCCGATGTCATGAAAAAGAAGCTAGCACTTTGTACTCCAATTCCGGAGAAAAAATTAAATTTGATCAAAGAATACTGTGATATAACGATCTGTGGTGAATTAAAACATGGAAAAGGAAACGCCGCAGAAGAACAGACAAGAAATGAATGCATGGGGAACGAACTCATTGTACTTGGTGATGAATATGCCGGTGCGGATACCATTAAAGCCTGGGCAGATGCGGGAATGAAATTCATCGGCGTTGCAAAAGGTACACCTGTGACCGTTGATCATGGAGTGATTAAAGCCGCTGACCTTGAA
>JAQSXD010000359.1 GCA_029266295.1 Bacillota bacterium
GGTACCTTTACCGCCAGCGGACTGAAAACAGATATTAAAGACGGAGCAATCAAAATCATCCAGGAAGGCACAGAAAGAAAGTTTATCGACGAGGTAGAGCAGATTACCTTCAGTGGTGAGTATGCAGCCAAAATCGGTCAACCGGTTATGTACATTACGGAGCGGGCAGTATTTGAATTAAGAAAAGACGGAGTCTATCTCACCGAGATTGCTCCCGGAATTGACCTTCAAACACAGGTACTTGATCTGATGGACTTCAAGCCGAAGATGGATGGAGCACCTAAATTAATGGACAGACGCATCTTCTGTGATGAACCGATGGGGTTGAAATAAAAAAAGGAAAAAAGAGAGGCTGGGGACTCTCTTTTTTTCTTTTTTGAGGACAAAGGCCGCTGGCGTTCCCTGGCGGAAGTGGTGTAGCCACTTGTTTTGGAGAAAAGAACGCCCTCCTGAGCGGAATCGCACGGGAGGGCGCTTAACTTTGTTAGTTTTTTTGGAACATAGGAATGTCTTCCTATTGGAACTGCTTTCTTTAGATGCTGCTTCTTTTATTTGTTCTGGAATACAGCAGGTCTCTTTTCAAGGAATGCTCCCATTCCTTCTTTTCTATCTTCGGAGCTGAACGGCCCAACAAGAGCTTCTCCCTCGAACGCAACGCCTGTTTTGATATCAAGGCTGATCCCGTTGTTGACGGCTAGTTTTGCGGCTCTGATGGCGATCGGAGCTTTTGACATGATGGTTTTCGCTACTTTTTCTGCAGCGCCCATGAGCTCTTCAGCAGGAACAACTCTCTCAACAAGTCCGATGCGATAAGCTTCCTGCGCATCGATCATTTCTGCAGTCATGATCAGATATTTTCCCATGCCTTTTCCGACAAGTCTGGGGAGTCTCTGTGTTCCGCCAAATCCAGGGATAATTCCCAGGTTGACTTCGGGCTGACCGAATTTCGCCTTTTCTGATGCGATTCTGATATCGCAGGCCATGGCAAGTTCACATCCTCCGCCCAATGCGAAGCCGTTGATGGCTCCGATAACGGGCTTGTCAATGTTTTCGATGTGATTCATAACGTTCTGTCCCTTGATCATCATTGCTCGGCCTTCCAGGGTCGAGAGATTGACCATTTGGGAGATGTCTGCGCCTGCAACAAAGGCTTTTCCTTCGCCTGTCAGGATCGCAATCTGAACTTCTGGATCATCATTTACAGCAGTAAAAGCTGCGTATAATTCGTCTAAAACTTCATTGCTTAAGGCGTTGAGGGATTTTGGTCTGTTGACTGTTACATAAGCAATCCCATCCTTAACCTCGTAAAGTAAGTGCTGATACATTGTAATTACTTCCTTTCGCTTTCGATATATTATGTCTCCGGTACGCGAAAGCACCTAGGCTGCGGTACCGAAACCTTGGCCATGAAACTTGATATTTAGGGGTCAAGGCTTTTTAAGTTTTTGATTTAAATCCATATTATCACTATAAAATGTAATAATCAATGGGTTTAAAAATTGTCAGACAATTAACGTTAAATAATTATCAAAAACATGTTGTATTATATTTTTTGATATGCTATCATGAGCTAAACAACATTAAACCACAGTATTTTGGAGGTAAAAAAATGGCAAATTTATTCTTTATTCCTCAATACATCATCACAGGTGAGAACGCTCTGAAAATGAGTACAGAGTACTTCAGAGCCTTTGGAAAGAAAGCGTTAATCGTCACAGACGATATTATGGTGAAACTCGGAAACGTTAAAAAATTGACAGATGCTCTTGATGAGATTAATGTTTCGTATATAGTTTATTCCGGTATTAACAGCGAACCTACTCACACAATGATCGATGATGGTGTTGAAATTTACAAAAAAGAAGGCTGCGATTTCCTGATTGGTATCGGCGGAGGAAGCCCGATCGATGCGATGAAGGCAATCGGTGCAGTAGTGAACAACGGCGGCAGCATCACCGAGTACATGGGCAAGAAAATTGAGAATTCTCTTCCACCGACCTGTGCAATTCCAACAACCGCAGGAACCGGATCAGAAGCTACAAAAGTATCCATTATCACGAACACTGATACAGGTGTTAAAATGCTGCTCAATGATCCTAAGCTTATGGCGAACATCGCAGTCGTTGACCCTGTATTCACAGTAACGGTTCCTCCGGGGGTTACCGCAGCTACTGGTGTTGATGCACTGACCCATGCAATCGAAGCATATACGTCGCTGAAAGCATTCTCTATGAGTGATATTTATGCGCTGTCTGCAGTAAAGAGAATCTTTGATAACATTTATGAAGTATATACGAACGGTTCCAACGTAGAAGCGAGAAGAGAAATGGCCATCGCTGCATTGGAAGCAGGAATTGCTTTCAGTAACGCTTCCGTAACCATCGTTCATGGAATGAGCCGCCCCATCGGCGCATTGTTCCATGTTCCACATGGACTCTCAAACGCTATGTTGCTGAACGTATGTCTGGATTACATCCAGCCAGGTGCAGTTGCAAGACTGAACCAGCTTGCAAAGACCATCGGCGTATACCGCCCGGGTATGACTCCTGATGAAGGTGCACAGGCATTTGTAGTTGCAACGAAGGCGCTGCTGCGTACTTTAAGCATCAAGACTCCGGAAGAATTCGGAATTGATAAGGAAGAGTTCTTCAAGCAGATTCCTAAGATGGCAGAAGATGCATTGATCAGCGGAAGCCCGCTTAATACCAGACGTACTCCGAATAAAGATGACATCATGGCGCTTTACAAGCAGCTTTGGGACTAACGATAACGCAATTCCAGTCTAAATTCATATAACAACTACCAACAAATAAAAGAAGAGGCATGCCTCTTCTTTTATTTTACTCTGATATTCTTCTTAAGCGATCTGTTTGTGCAGCTGCTCAATTGCTTTTCGCACCGTCGGAATGCTAAGCACAATCAACGTGAGCGCACCCTCTACGCCAAGATAAGTAAGATTATAGTAGAGCGACCATGTAACCGCGTTAAAGCCTTCCTGAGCATATTGACCAAAGAAGACGATGCCGGATAGGACTGCGCAGAGATATCTTCCCAAAAGGCCTACGACATAACCGGACATCAATCCAAATTTTTGTTTTCTCATGAGGCCTGCAAATGCAAGGGCTCCAAAAGCAAGGGGATAATCCAGAAGCATTTGTATGGGATGGATTACGTACGGATTAAATATTAAATCGATCAGACCGACACACATTCCGGCCATAAGTCCTCTTCTCACACCGAAAAAATAGGCGCATACGACGATGGGCAGCATACTGAAAGCAGTAATGGAACCGCCCTGAGGCATACGGAGCAGAATGATATGATTCAGCGCGATTGCCAATGCCACCAGCACTGCTGAAGTAACCATGGCCTTTGTATCAGCCTTCTTTTCTCTGCCTGAGAGAAGAATCCCCAAGAAGAGAAGAAGGATTACTGCTACCGTTGAAATCTGACCTGCTGTGGATTCAAAAAATCCCTGTAATTGTTCTGCGGACATAAAAAAACCTCCTTTTAACACATCCGTTGCGTTTTGCAGGAGGGGATTGGTTGACAGAATAGAATACAGACCTTAGTTCTGCATCACAATCTATCAATATGCTTCCCTACGCCGGTATTGCCCGGATCAGGTAATGAGGGTCGAAAAACTCTCAGCAAAAAGCTCCCCTAGCAAAAATGATTCAATTGATCCTATTTATTTTATACAAACAGCGCTATCTTTGTCAAATAATATTTTCACAATATTATTGAAAGGAAACGCCGATTCATTTCGTACGCACATTTCCTAGCATCAGCGATTCCCTAAGATTATGGTTCCTCAGTCTTGAGAAAGGACGATCAGAAGCTTTCCTGCAGTATGGGATATTGCAGCGAAGTCGTCTGTGAATTCATTGCTTACCCCAAGAGGAAAGCTGTTTTCCAGCCTGCAGTTGTCTAAAGGATATTTCACACCTTTTATAGAAACCCCTTGGCAAAAATCCCCGAAGGAGAACAAGGACAGTTTGATTCCCTCCTCCTTTGGAATCGTATGCTCCCCCGGATTTCTCAGAGTTGTTTTATTCTTTCCGTCCAGAAACCAGATGTTCTTTTGCCTGTCAATGGCATAGGACATGGTTTGGAGATTCGCCATGGTATGATCCAGTCTTCCTCCAAGGCCACCCAGAATATAAAATTCTTCAAAACCCAGTTCGATGCCGTATTTTAGACAGTATAGTGTATCGGTGTCATCCTTTTCCTCG
>JAQSXD010000360.1 GCA_029266295.1 Bacillota bacterium
ACAAAATGCTTTAACTGATATACATTGTCCAGATTCAGTGAACCGAAATTAAGGATACGCATTCCTTGTCCTCCTCAGTTGCATTTGGGAAAGGATGTGCTTGCCCGGACCTTCAGAACGGGTTCGAACACAAAGTCCCTTGCTTCTTCTTCGTGATTCAATAAATTAAATATTTGTTTCATGGCTTCTGAGCCGATCCGCTCGGCAGGCTGGAATACAGTTGTTAGTGGTACCTCCAGCGCTTCGCAGAATGGAATATCATCAAACCCAATGACCGACAGGTCATCGGGAATCTTCAGATTATAGCTGCGGCATCCTTTATAGATGCCCATGGCCATCAGATCGTTAAAGCAGAATACCGCTGTAACGGATTTGCCCAGCAGATAGGGGAGATGTTCGGCGCCGCTGTCGATCCGGTAGTCCCCAGTGCAGATCAGCGTCGGATCAGCCGTGATGCCGGCTTCCGTCAGCGCTTCTCTGTAGCCTGTAAGGCGGTCGTGGGTTACTACATCGTGAGCAGGGCCGGTGATACAGCCGATCCTCTTATGCCCGAGGCCGATCAGGTGCTTGGTTGCCATATATGCTCCAAGGCGATGATCAACGGTGATCGAGCGACCACGCTGCATATTGAGTTTCCTATCCACGGTGACGAACGGGATGTTGGTGTCCAGAATCTTTGTCATTAGCCGGTCTTCATCCTCAGGAGTCGTATGAGCGGCCTTGACCAAAATCATACCGTCCACGCCTTTGCTGAAAAATACATCAATATAGTTTAGATCCAGTTCCACAGCATCACCAGAGGAACCGAAAAGTACGCTGTAATCCCGGAGCCGGGCTTCTGTTTCACAGGCAGCACAAATGCTGGCAAAAAAGATGTTGCATACATCAGGCACGATGATGCCTATGGTGCCCATACGGTTTGTTACGAGGCTGGCAGCACGCCTGTTAGGGCGATATTGCAGCTCTCTGACGGCTTGCCATACCCGCTCTTGTGTTGCTTCTGGAATGCGGGATGGACGGTTGTTCAGTACCAAAGAAACCGTTGTCAGGGATAGCCCTGCTTTTGCCGCCACATCTTTCGCTGTTATTCTCATTGTCAATACCCCTGCCTCTTTTCTTACTTTGCTTTTTTTACGCCGACGAAACATCGCGTATTGTGGCGTCATTTGATCGTACCAATCTGTTTGGTAAAGTAATCTGCTAAATTTTATCACATTATTCCAAAGCCTTCAAGTAGTTTAAATCTTGTTTTTATAAGTTTCCATCGACGCTTTGAGGAACAAGTTTCTCTAGTGCTGAAAAATAAGCGAATATAGAAGATTGACAAGGGATGCGGTAAGAGTATATAATCAAGCTTACAAAGTGATAAAGCGATTTACCAAATCACATTTCCATAGCTTTTTGTTGGAAAATTGTGTAATTCAAGTATTGAGGAGGATTAGGTAATGAAAAAACGGAAACTATTATCAATTTTAATGGTCTTGATGTTGCTTGCCGGTGTGATGGCAGGATGCGGCTCAAAGTCCACACCTGATGCTGACGGGTCAGGCTCCGCAGACGGTGAGAAACCGCTCAAAGTGGCATTGATGCTCAACGGTACCCTGGGTGATAAGGCGTTCTTCGACTCTGCGAACAACGGTATCGCGTTGATCAAATCGGAGCTGCAGAATGTGGAGACAAAGGTAGTAGAAGCTACATACGACGACACAAAATGGGAACCCGCACTTCTGGACCTCTGCGACGGGGATTATGATATTATTATCTGTGGAACATGGCAGATGCAGGAGATCGTTTCCCGCGTAGCACCTGAATATCCCGACAAGAAATTCATTGTATATGACACATCTATGGATTACACTGCCGGCGATTACAGTAACGTGTACTCTATCGAGTATAAGCAGAATGACGGCAGCTTCCTGGCTGGTGTACTTGCAGCATCTATGACGAAGACCGGTACAATCGGTTTTGTAGGCGGCATGGACAACACCGTTATCTATGACTTCCTGGTAGGATATATCCAAGGTGCCCAGACTGTGAAACCTGACATCAAGGTTCAGAGCGCATTCGTGGGAGATTTCTCAAATACCGCCCGTGCTAAGGAACTAGCTTTGTCACAGTACAACATGGGTGCAGATATCATCTTCAGCTGCGCTTCAACAGCTGGTGATGGTACGATGCAGGCTGGTAAAGAAGTCGGCAAATTCATCATCGGTGTTGATTCTGACCAGGCGATGCTCTATAACGCAACTGACGCCGATCAGGCAAACCTGATTCCAAGCTCAGTACTCAAGAGAGTTGACGTGTCGCTGCTGCAGTCCATCACAGCGGCTCAGAACGGAACCCTGGAATGGGGTACCCGCGCATCCCTAGGTATCGCGGAAGATTGTATCGGTCTTGCTGATAACGAAATATACCAGAAGATCGTCCCTGCAGAAACAAAGACACTGATCGGTGAATATTCGGAGAAAATCAAGAGCGGTGAAATAAAGGTTAAATCCGCATTTGAAATGGAAAATCAGGAAATCGTCGATTACGTCAACAAAGTAAAATAAATCAAAATAAGGCAAGATTCAGTTTTTTAAAAGCAAGGCACAAGCACAAGCACATAGCGTGCTTGTGCCTGTATTTTTTATGTTAATCTGAGCGGGGCGGTGATAAAAATGGAACCTGTATTGGAAATGAAACAGATACTCAAAATCTACCCGAACGGCGTTATGGCCAGCAATGGGGTTGATTTCAGCGTCAGTCCCGGAGAAATTCACGCTCTGGTCGGCGAAAACGGGGCTGGCAAAACAACGTTGATGAAAATCCTCTTTGGAATCGAGCAGCCCACCGGCGGCACCATCAGCATCAACGGCAAAATCGTAAAGATCCATTCCGTAGCTGAGGCGCTGCAGCTGGGTCTTGGTATGGTGCAGCAGCATTTTATGCTGGTGCCTTCCATGACAGTGGCTGAAAATATTGTGCTGGGTTCGGAACCGGTTAAGGGCATCCTTCTGGATCAAGCAGAGGCAGTTCGTGTTACGAAGGAACTCTGTGAAAAATATAGTTTTGATATCGATGTCAGAGCTCGTGTTGAGGATTTGCCTGTAGGCGACAAGCAAAAGGTTGAAATTCTCAAGGTGTTGTTTCGAAAGGCCAAAGTGCTTATCCTGGACGAGCCGACTGCGGTTCTGACACCGCAGGAAACAGAAGAATTATTCAAGCAGCTCCTCATTCTTAAGGAACAGGGGCATACCATTGTATTTATCTCTCATAAGCTGAGGGAGGTACAGGAGCTGTGTGACAGGGTAACCATCATACGGAAAGCCAAAACAGTTGGTGTTTATAACATGGCGGATATCTCCATTGACAAGATATCCGAATATATGATTGGCCAGGAAGTGGCGACAGCAGTGAATACCACGCCGCCAAGTCCGGGTGAAGTACGCTTGAATGCCAGTCATTTGACTTACATAACAGAAAACAACAAGAAAGCGGTTGATGACGTTTGCTTTTCTCTGAGATCAGGTGTGATCGTTGGGATCGTCGGCGTCGAAGGAAATGGACAGAAGGAGCTGGTGGATATGCTTACCGGCACCATAGCGCCATCTTCCGGGACGATAGAGATATCAGGGACAAACATCGCAGGGAAGGGCATCCGCCAAATCCGAGAACTTTCGGTAGCATATATCCCACAGGAACGAATGGAAACCGGCGTTGCGCAGGATTGTTCCATTACTGAAAATATTGCATCTTACATCTACCAGCATCGCGACTACCGGCTTGGGCCGCTGCTTCGGTGGCGAAAGCTAGCCAAGACCGCAAAGAAAATGATTTCAGACTATCAGATCAAAGCGAAGTCTGAAGAAACTGCAGTCAGGATGCTTTCTGGCGGAAATATTCAGAAGGTAGTGGTGGCACGGGAGTTTATGGATGATCCTGAACTGATTATCGCCGAGCAACCCACCAGAGGGATCGATGTCGGAGCTGCCAGCCTGATCCACAATAAATTGCTGGATCTGCGGGATAATGGCGCTGCCGTACTGCTGGTTTCCTCTGACCTCTCGGAAGTAATGTCCCTCAGTGACAGTATTATCGTGCTGTATGGAGGACGGATCTGTGCATGGTTTCCTGACACGGATACCCTGCAGGAAAGTGATCTGGGGCTGTATATGCTGGGTGTTCAGTCTATGAGTGAAGAAGAGATCAGGAGGTGCTTCCATGCATAAAATCAGGCCTTGGC
>JAQSXD010000361.1 GCA_029266295.1 Bacillota bacterium
TTATATCTGCATATTTGTAACTGTATAACTCGTAGAGCTGCAGCAGATTCCCTCTTTCCGGGTGGTACTTGGTATCCATATACTCTACATATATAAGGATATCGTCAAATTCTGCCTTCAATCTGTCAGTAATAGCTTTTGACTGTTCATTTGTCCATCTGTAGCCCTCGTCATAGGAATTCAGTATAAGGATATTCCTGATATCATAATTACCGTTATTGCCGGTAAACTCATCACCATATACATTAAATATTACAGCTGAAAAAAAACACAAGGATATAAGAAATACTTTAATCATGATAATGTATTTCCTATACCCTTCAATGAAACAATGCTTTTTCATTATAAATCACCTCACTTGCATAGATGATTTAGAACTATAATTGTTAACTTTTTGTAGCAATTTATCTAATAATATCATATTTTGTAAAATGTTACAATATATAATAGCACACCTGCATATAAATGAACTGCTCCCCGTCAAGAGGACAATGAAATAAAACAAAAGATTTTACAGTGCTGCGACACTGTGTCACCGCAAATTGTGAATGACTGCTAACGTAAACGTATTCACAATTTGCGGTTTTGTTATGCTGCTAAATAAAGCTCGTGCTTTTCCATCGGAGTCAAAATGCCGAGATTGCGCTGAAGTCGCTTGTTGTTGTAATAATCGATGTAGTCTTCAATCATCTTTACGAGAGAATCACGATCAGTAAAACGCTTGCCATAATAGCGTTCACGCTTTAGGATGCCCCAGAAACCTTCCATTGGACCATTATCAATGCACTTGGCTACACGAGACATACTTTGTGACATACCGGCATTTTCTAACTTCTGATGAAAAATTCTGTTAGTGTATTGGAACCCTCTGTCGCTGTGGAACAGAGGATGAGCACTGGGATTAGCTTCAACCGCTTTATCAAATGTATCAAATACAAGTGGATTATTGTTGCGATTGCGGATGACAAAGGATACAATACGGCGGTCATACAAATCAAGGATAGCGCTAAGATAAACCTTATGCATCTCAATTCCTTCATACCATTTGAATTCCGTAACATCAGTCAGCCATTTTTCGTTCGGCTTGTCAGCATGAAATTCGCGATTAAGCAAATTTTCTGCTATATACTGAGGGTTTGATGCCTGACGGGTGCAACCATTGTTAGTGTACTTGATGGTAGATTTAATCCCTTTAATCCGGCAGATACGAAGGATTCGCTTGTCATTAACTTTTGTATGGTAGTATCGTTCCAAATCATCTCGAATACGGCGATACCCCTTATCTGGACTTTCCATGTGAATATCCTCAACAATCTTAGCTATGTGCCCGTTTTCAATTTGTCTTACGCAAGGAGCATCGTTGAGCCATTTGTAGTACGCAGATCTGGCTACATGCAGAATTGCGCAGGCTGAATCGACAGGATATCCAAATTCCTCTGTACAGGAGCTGATTGATTCATATATGCGCTCCTGTCTCACTTGCGAAAAGCATCCCTCCTCTCTAAATCCTCCACTTTTTTTAGCAAATCACGCTCCATCTGCAGCATATAATTTTCATGTTCCAGTTTGGCCAACCGAATCTTGAGTTCCTCAATTTCGGTTCGTGGTTCCTGGTCAGCTGTACGCCTCCCGCGGCGGTCCTCAAGGCCAGCCTCACCGAGCTCGGTAAACTTTTTCACCCAAGTATAGACCTGCTGGTAACTGACATCATAATTGATTGCAATCTCTCCGTAATTGCATTCTGCTTTCAGACATTCCTTTGCTATCTGAACACGTTCTTCCTGTGTTGTCTTTCGTGTTTTCGTCATGCGGCTACCTCCCGACATCTTCCGATCGAAGTCTTTACCGCTATTATACACCTTTATCCAGCTTCTGAGTTGCCATGTTGAACGTATACTATACTTTTTGCAGATTTGTAAAAGTCCTCTGCCGCCGGATAAGTAATCGTCTACAGCTTGCCGCTTGAGTTCAGCATCGTAAATGCGATTATTCTCCGCAGGGATAAACGCCGTGCTTCCTTCAGCTTCATATCTTTTTATCCAAAGCCTGAAGCTGGATATATTTATCCCTGCTATTTTACTTGCCTGTGTCTGGTCAATTTCTCCCTTGAGATACCGTTGGACTAGAGAAACCTTCTCACTTGGTGTCGCCTTTTGTTTATGAGACATAAATATGCTCCCCTCATGATTAACAGTGTTTTTATATTTCACTGTCTCTCATAAAGGGAGCATATCAGAATAAAAGCAGAGGGTGCTTTCTCATGTTGAGTAAGGAGAACGGGAAATATGTGCCTATCGTCGCTACCTTCTAAGCTTTCTTTTATTCCATCTCTTATAAGGGTTTTTTGCGACTGTACTTTTATCGTATCATTCCAATGTACTCAATTCCGGAAAAGCGGACCAGGAAAATCTTTACGGATATGCTAGAAAATAAAAAGAAAAGATTTGTCAGTACCTGTTGACCTATTAGGTAAATGGATGTATAATGATGATGTTGACCTGACAGGTAAATGGTCTTTTGGCTGAAAAGCTTATTAATTGCGAAGAAGGTGATTAAAATGTTTACAAAATTTCTGAGTTTAGAACCTGAGAGGCAGAATATCATTTTGAATGCTGCACTTAAGGAATTTGCCAGAAAGGATTTTGATGACGCGTCAACCAATGTAATCGCCAAGGAGTCCGGCATCTCAAAGCCGTTAATGTTCCATTATGTAAACAATAAAAAAGATTTCTTTCTTTTTCTTTACGATTATTGTATGGACATTCTGGGGAGAGAATATTTTGACCGGATTGACCTGCACGAGAAGGATATTTTTGAACGGCTGCGGCAGACTTGCCTGCTCAAAATTCAGGTGCTGCAAAAATACCCTTGGATTTTTGATTTTGTAAAAGTAGCCGTTTTTACAGAATCCGAAGCGGTAAAGGATGAGTTGGAAAAGAAGCGCAAGATGATAGAAAGCAGAAGCTTTGAACGATTTTATGGAGATATTGATACTTCATGCTTCCGAAGCGAGCTGGATGTAAACAAAGCCAAGCAATTGATTTTTTGGGCAGTAGGTGGATATGCAGATCAAATACTGAATCAATTCAAGAGTTCGGATGCTCCGGAGTTTGATTTTGAAAAAATTATTGCTGAGTTCGATGGCTATCTTAACGAGTTACGAAAAACCTATTATAAATGATTGGAGGATATTGTGATGAATGTAATTGAAACAAGAAAGCTTACTAAGTTCTACGGCAAGCAGGAGGCCTTACGGGGAGTCGATTTGACTGTAAAACATGGCGAGGTGTATGGCTTTATTGGTCCCAATGGAGCAGGGAAATCTACAACCATCCGTATCCTTTTGGGAATGCTTCGTAAAAGCGCGGGAGAAGCAAAGCTGCTGGGCGGCGACCCTTGGCAGGATACTGTTGCTCTTCATCAGCGGCTTGTCTATGTGCCGGGAGATGTGACCTTGTGGCCCAACCTAACCGGTGGTGAGGTGATTGACTTCTTAGGCCGTCTACACGGTAAAATCAATGTCTCCCGCCGTAGGGAACTACTGGATAGGTTTCAGCTCGACCCAAAGAAAAAATGCCGTAGCTATTCCAAAGGAAACCGTCAGAAGGTGGCACTGGTATCGGCCTTTGCTTCCGATGCAGAGCTGTTGATTTTAGATGAGCCTACCAGCGGACTTGATCCGTTAATGGAGCAGGTTTTTCAGGAATGTATCTTTGAAGTAAAAAAGCAAGGAAAAACCGTTTTCCTGTCCAGCCATATTCTTGCGGAGGTAGAAGCGCTTTGCGACAGGGTGGGGATTATTCGGCAGGGAAAAATCGTTGAATCCGGTACTCTCGAAGAACTTCGTCATTTAACACGTACAACCGTGACCGTGGAGCTTGCCAAGCCTACAAACCTAAATCAGCTGCATGGGGTACACGATGTATCACGAAAGGATGAAAAGTGGCGCTTTTCGGTGGACGCGAATGCCATGGACGCGGTTATGAGTACGCTTGCGCCAATGGGTATCAAGTCACTTATGGCTGAGCCTCCCACTCTTGAGGAAATGTTCATGCGTCACTACGGCGACAAGCTTGGTGGAAAGGAGCTGAACAGACATGAAAGAAAATAAATTTTCTGGTACAGGCAAGCTGCTTAAGCTTTATCTGCGAAGAGACCGGATAGTGTCTCCTATATGGATCTTGCTTCGCATATTTCTTATTATGTCGCAGTTGTCCTTCGTGAAAGCGATGCCGGATTGGCAGGTGTTTATCGGAGAACTGTCCGCAAGCCCCGTTACCTCTGCGATGCTTGGGCCTATTGTACCGTTAAGCATAGAAGGCGCCATCCTGTGGCGGGGCATGCTGCAGGCTTCCATAGCGGTTATGTTCGGAGCGGCGCTTATTATGATTCGGCATACCCGCACGGAGGAAGCATCAGGAAGAAATGAAATGATCCTTGGAAGACCGGTAGGAAGATACGCCAATCTGTCTGCAGCCCTGATTCTTTCCTGTGGTGGAAGCCTGCTGGCGGGCTTATTGTCTGCCGCGGTCTTGATGGGGAACGGACTGGCGTGGAATGGTTCCCTGCTGGCCGGGCTGACCCTTGCCGCCTCCGGATGGTTATTTGCCGGGATCGGCGGATTAGTCGCACAGATTTTTG
>JAQSXD010000362.1 GCA_029266295.1 Bacillota bacterium
CACGCTTGTATTTTATCCGTTTGGTGCGCAGATCGGTGAACTATATCCGTTCAATCCGATGATACTGGTCTATTTGGCATTTAACATCATGACGATCGTATATTTATATCGGAACAATTTTTTTCTCGTTTCATCCGATCGTAAATCTGAGAAGGAGATTCCTGATCAAGAGGCCAAATACACGATCGAAGAACTAGCAGGAAAATATCATCTGACCAAGCGAGAAAAAGAACTGATGCACGGTACGGTCAGGGCATTATACGGTCTTTCTGTCGAGGGAATGGCTCCCAAATTCCTCTCCAAGCTGAACCGATTCAATACACCGCAGAATGCAACCATTTTTACAATCATTCCTGTTTGGGCTGTTTTCCTGCTTGGCTTTGCTTCCAGTGAACTGGGACTTTGGGGTGAGGAGGGGCTTCCTCTTTACGCCAATCTTCTCGGAATTTCGGGATTCACGGGGACCTTATGCTGGGTGGGGATCTGTTGGTCTCAAGTAGTCTTCAGACGGAAGCTGAAGGATAGAGGATACGATCCAAAGGAAGTTCTGACGGTAAAAGCGAAATGGTATCCGGGACTTGCTTACTTTGCCATCGTTCTTCAGGTTGCAGCGATGGTATTGCTCGCAATTGAGGACGGAGGAATCCCAGTGCTCGTAATCTCTCTAATTGCAATCTTTCTACCAATATGTATCTATATCGTTCAAAAGAGAAGGGGAAAAATCAGGTCAACAGTTATCCTTGGTGCCGATGAAGTAACCTTTGATGAAAAGTATCCCGATAAAAATGAAATGATATTAGCTAATGACAAATTCAAAAGGATTTAAAACAGTATACGGCATAACTGCTTAGTAATTACTGCACGAAACCGCAGTTAAGAAGGGAAACGTGATGAATGAAATGGAAAATAAGTCTCCAATGGCAATGGATGTTGGCATACATGGCTTAAAAAAACATGATCTTAAAGTATCCACCATCGTATTTATGATTTTCTGCCTTGTTGCGGCAGGCGCATATGGGATTGAGGAGATGATTCCTTCATCCGGTCCAGGTTTGACACTTCTCATGCTGATGATCCTGCCCTTTGTCTGGGGGATTCCGTTTGGCTTAGTGGCTTCAGAGCTCGGATCGGTCAGACCCCAGGAAGGGGGATATTATAAATGGGTGCAGGAAGCCCTGGGTGAATTCTGGGGATTTCAGGCCGGATGGTGGCGAACGATATCGATTTATCTTGACAACACCACATATGTAGTCCTTGCAGGCGGATATCTTGCAACACAATGGGATTTGTCCCGGACTGAAGAATTCCTTGTAAAGCTGTCTATCATCGCAGTTTTCATTTGGATCAATTTACGGGGTGTTCGGGATGTCGGTTCTGTAAGCACAATCATTTCTGTGCTGGTGATTGCAGCTTTTGCTGCCGTAGCAGTGGTAGGGTTTCTCAATTGGGAGCATAATCCGTTGATCCCGTTTACCCCTGAGCCAGCGGAAGGAATTGCTGATTGGATCAAGTATGTGGGTGCGGGTATTTCCATCGGTATGTGGATGTATTCCGGGTATGAATCGATGTCGACGATATCAGGTGAGATAAAAGATCCCCAGGTAATCCCGAAGGCAACTTTAATTACAGTGCCGCTCATCATGGCCGTCTATATCATTCCGACCACAGCGGGCCTTGCCTCCATGGGAAGATGGCAGGAGTGGGCCCCGGACGGAGGGGTGGGTTATGCAACTGTAGTAACAACTTTTGTCGGACCTGCTATGGGTGTGTTCTTTGTCATTATCGCGGCTGTAGCGCAGTGCTCCATCTTCAACACCTATATCGCTTCCGGATCCAGGGGATTCTTTGCGCTGGCAGATGATTATTTAGCGCCTCCGGTTTTGGTGAAGTGTGACAAGAAGAGGGGCGTACCCTATGTGGCCGTACTATCGGTCGGAATTGTGACTTTGATCCTGTGCATGCTTCCGTTTAAAGTACTGATTGTTGCAGATGTATTTTTACTCTCTGCTTCTTACGTTATGGTATACATTTCTGCGATGATTTTAAGGAAGAGAATCCCTCGTGAAGAGTACCGATTTATGGTTCCCGGAGGTTACGGCTTTTTATGCTTCCTCTGTGCAGTGCCCATAACGGTTGCGTTTATTTCGTTTCTGATCAATGGGACAGATTACTTTATCGGCGGAATGATCGGAATCATGACAGGACCCATCATGTACATTATTTGGAGATGGAAATACGGAGGACTGACAAAGAAAAATCCGAAGGTATTTGTCTGCAATACAAAAACAGGTCTGGCAGTGGGAGACTTAAAAAGAATATCAGTGCTATTTGGAATATTGGCTGTGATCGGTATGCTCGGAATAGTCTTCTTGCCTTGGTATGAAGCAGATTATACTTCAGCGGATTACTTTGATGGCTTGTTTGAGGGGAATCTCAGCTTGTTTGCTGGTATGATGGGCGTGATCAAAATTGCCACGGTTATATCTGCCCTGATCAGCGTGTTCTGTAGAATTGCCGGTTGGAGGCTGGAAATGAACCAGAGTCGAAAGGAAACTAACGGAATGCAAAAGGATAAATAAAGTCAAAAGGGAAAAGTTGAAAAAGCTGTCGGTGCAGATCCTCGGATGCGGCACCGACAATTCTTGTTATGACGGGCATGCCGCAGCTCAGCAAGTAAAAAAATAGTATCATATGAATTGGTTGATTAATATATTGATTATCATAGCTTTAAGGAGTATCAATATGTTGGCGAAAAATAAATTTAATGAGCAATGTATTACGCCAGGTCAAATCGATTTGATTACAAATGCAAGAGCTTTTTTTAGAAGATTTTCGGGCTGGATCAGAGCGTATATCGTTAGCAGATATACCGGAGTAGGAACGCCGGAAGAGATTTTTGGCCGCATCTATCTTGAAACTTCGAATTTTGGCGATATGATACGTTTTACTTTAGGTTTTAATGATGCAATCGGATTTACCCAGCGGATGAATCAGATTATATCCGGATTACGGGATATCATTGACACTCAGCTCGCGGGAAATAGTCAGGGCGTCCAAGAAGGTGTAAACAGATTATATCAGAGTGCCGATGACACGGCGTCATTTTTAGCTTCAATCAATCCATATTTTAACGAAGCGGAATGGAAAAACCTGCTGAGAACATACATGCAATATAACCTTGAAACAGCAAATTTGTTTTCCTCAGGTCAATATAACAAAGAAATAGACTTAGTTGACCGCATTACCGACCTTACCGATCAAATGGGTTACAGCTTCGCGCAATCGATCAATGATTACATAACGTCCGGTTTGCAGACAAATCCGACACAAGAGGGTGTACAGTGCGTGACGCTTGAACAGGTAAATGAAATCTATAGAATCAGAACGATTTGGTTTGATCTTACCAACTGGACCAGGAATTACATGTTAAGCAAGTTCAAAGGGATCGGGGATGAAAATGATGTTCACGCCCGTTTGCAGCAGGTTCCTGCGGAATTTATCAACGCACTGAGGCAGTTCTTTGGAGACCTGCCGATATTTGAGTCGTATCAGCAGGCATTAAACGAATATGTGAATTTGATCGATTCTTTGACTACCGCTATGATGGAAGGAAATACGGATGAGGTTAACCGGACCGTAAAACAGCTTTATCGGAATGCGGATGAGAGGGCCGCCGCCTTTTCGTCGCTGAATCCTACTTACTGGAGTCAAAGCGAAGCGCAGACCAGGTTATATAACAACATCCGCACCACGATCGACGAAGCCTTTTCCTTTTCAACAGGAGATTACGCGAGGAATTTAGATATATACAGCGCGCTTCTCGATCAGGCTGAAAGCCTAAGCGATGATATTTCAGGGGGCTTGATTGGCTACCTTAATGATCAACGCATAAGGAGCTTATGAAAGAAAAAGTCAGACAGGTAAGATTGATTAAATGTTGCAATGCAGAACGTATGTTTGTATAATAATTGTAGCTTTAATGAATCGATATGGGGGAAAACCATATGCCCAAAAACTCACTTGAAATCTTTCATAAGCTCACGTCGCTGTGGTTCACGAAAAACCTCGGCGCACCTACTGCTGTTCAGGAGCAGGCATGGCCGGTGATCGCCGCAGGCAGTCATACGCTGGTATCCGCACCCACCGGTACCGGTAAGACGCTGACG
>JAQSXD010000363.1 GCA_029266295.1 Bacillota bacterium
CGGTCGTTTTGCCGTTGATGCATCACCGATCTTTGTTCCCCAGGAAGATGCTGCCGATGTAGAAGGTACGGAAGCATATAATGGATTGGAAGTTTCTCAGCAGGAAAAAGCAGAACTCAGCCAAGTGCTCGAAAGCTTTCTGAAGACATATTATGGAGGCAGCGATCAGGAAGTATCTTACTACGTATCAGAAGATTCTTCGATCAAGCATGGGCTGAAGGCTGACTTCACCTTTACGAGTCTCAAAAGGATGACAGCATATACCGAGGATACTGGGAAATACCTTGTTAATGCGGTAGTCTCAGTAAATGACAATGGCCAGGAAATAGAGCAGAACATGTATATTTATCTATCTAAAGCAGGTGACAAGATCTATATCGAGCAAATTACAACAAGAGTTAGATAAAAGGAGGACGCAAGGATGAAAAGAATTAGAAGTGTGAGCACAAATGGCTTAAGTGAAATGAAAGGGAATAGGCAAAGAACATCTCTAGTACAAAACGTTGTAGCGGGTGCAATCCTGGCCGCTGGAACAGCGGTTCCCAGCTATGCAGCAATCACAAATGCAGGCGAAAATATTGGGACCTTGATCCAAGAACAAGGTTATCCGATTGCATTAGCAATCGTAGTCGTGGCACTAATCAAATTTCTCTTGAAAAAAGCGTGGGTTCCAGCGGTAGCCTTTGGCTTAATCGGGGGGATATTACTGTTTGTCATATCATATCCTGATGCGCTTAAGACCACGGGACAAGCCCTGTATAACGTCATGGTCAAATAGAGGTTTGTGCGATGGAGAAGATTGTACTAAGAACCTATAAAAAAATGTGGCATTTTGAACGGAAGCTTTATGCTTTCGGCAAATACAAGCTGCTGATACCGGTGAATATGGACACCCTGGCGTATTTAATTGCCGGGCTGCTAATTACCGTGTTTCTGCTTAAGATATTCCCATTCTTAAACGGTATCCCATTCATCATACGATATATCCTCTTGCCCTATGGTCTGATGAAGCTTCTGACGAAAAAGAAGTTCGATGGTAAGCTGCCGCACAAATTTCTGCTGGGGTATCTGGAATACATGGCGCTGCCAAAGACCTTTTCCAGATTTGAAGACAGTAGAGAATATAAAAAAGGCAGGTTTACCAGCGTAGCTTATCGTGGAAAAGAAATGGTCAATATAACTGAAATGCTAAGCAGAAAGCAGGGAAGGGGAAAGACTCATGTATGATTTTCCAATCAAGTATTATGAAGATAACCTGATTCTCAATAAGAAGACAAAAGACTGCTGGGCAGTTTTTAAGACAATCGGTTTCAATTACGACTACCTTTCCGAAGACCGGCAGGCAATGATGCTTAACCGCCTCACCAGATTCATTGTGAATGTGGGAAAAGAAGCAATGATCCTGATCATACCCAATGCGCAAGATGTAAAAAACCATTATAAAGGGCTAATATCGCGGCAGAGAAAGGACAGCCCGCTCTATCCTTACGCAATAGCGCATGCAGACGGCACGGAAGCCTATCTGAATAAAAAAATCAACTATGACGGGCGATGCAATGACAGCGAGGTTTATGTAATCGTAAAACTTTCAAGGGGGAAGGAGATAAAAGAGATTCTGGACGATCTTGTCCGGAGGCCAATGAAGTCGATCGAGGAGCTTTTTGAAGTAGAGTACAAAGAGCTCCTTTTTTCTGAGCTGAAAGCCTTTACGGAAGCCTCTGATGCATATTTCCGCGAGCAGACGAAGCGGCTGAGACTGGAAAAGACAGGCCCTGAGACGACACAATGGCTCATCAAGCGGATGCTGCGCCGCGGAATCAAAGAGAGTGTTCCACTACGGAGAAACAAGAACGGCGAGATCTGGACGCCTGGCAGTGAGATCGTAATGAAAGATGGACAGAAGGCGATCCGGCCTCACGAAAAGGATATCCTGACACTGACGGAAAGTTTAATTGAACCGACCCATAATTATGTGAAGGTCACTGGCAGTGATGGTAAGACCTCTTATCAGACTTTTCTTACGATGGCGCACATTCCAGACGGCCTGCTATTTCCGGGCAGTGAATGGCTGCTTTTATTGCAGGACATTCCAATTCCCACAGAAGTCTGCCTGCATATTACGACGATTGAGCATAAGGAGTCAATCAGAAAGATTGCAGGAAAGAAGCGAGATATTAAATCACAGACAGAGCACGTTGCAGAAAACGATGAAATTCCAGAGGAACTTTACGAAGCCAAGGAAAGCGCCGAAGGTTTGGAGGCAGAGCTGAAGCCAGCGCGAGATCCCCTCACCATGGTTAGTGTATCCATTTGTATCGCATCGGAAGACCCTAGTGAACTGGAAAATGATGTTCGCACGATCAAAGAGTGGTATGAGGATCAGAATTTCGTTATCGAGAAACCTATGTCGGATCAGTTTAAGCTTTTCATGGAGTTTATCCCTGGTTCTGCGCGGTATGTGAATGACTATATCCTTCCGCTTCCTCCAAAAACAGTGGCAGGCTCCATGTTTGCAGCAACAAGAATCTTAGGAGACAGCGAAGGCCCCTTTATTGGAACCACTGGTACGCTCCAGAAGATGGTATTTCTTTGGCTTGCCAGAGCCTGCTTGCTGAACCGCTCCGCAACCGCCGCTTTTTTAGGGACTCTAGGCGGCGGAAAATCCTTTAATGCCAATCTCCTCCTGTATCTAACAGTTATGTATGGAGGAAAAGCCTTGGTAATTGACCCAAAAGGAGAGCGGAAGAATTGGAAGGAGGATCTTCCTGAACTGGCGGACCACATGAGTATCAGTACGCTATCAGCGGGGGATGAAGACGCCGGTAAGCTTGATCCGTTTCTGATCTACAAGGACGATCTGGAGGCAGCCGGAGAGCTGTCACAGAATATCCTCTGCGGGATTTACGGCTTTACATCGATGGACGATGAATTTGAGGCGATTACAGAAGCGATCAAGCTGACGAAGCTGCATAAAACCCCGTGTATGTCTGTTCTTGCTGATTATCTGGGAAGTTTTGACCCGGAGGACGAGTACTATGCTGTTGGCCGGAAATTAAGCAGAAAAGTGAAAAACCTGAAGGAGGTCGGCATGGCAAAGCTCCTGTTTGGAACCGGAACAGAACAAGGCCTGAGTTTTGATAACCTGATCAACATCATTCAGATCCAGAATCTTCAGATGCCAAGTCCTGATACGCCCAAATCGGAATATTCTCAGGAGGAGCTGATTTCAACCGTTCTAATGACTCCCATCGGAGCCTTTGCAAAGACCTTTGCTATGTCAGACCGCAGAATCTTCAAGCTCATCGAATTTGATGAATCATGGGCGCTGAATTCAACACTGTCAGGAATTAAACTCTTTAACTTCCTCGCAAGGATGGGAAGATCCCTGAATGCAGGCTGTATCTTTATAGGCCACTCTGTAAAGGATTTGAAAGGGGAGGGTGTCAAGGAGGCCATTACATACAAGTTCTGCTTTAGAGTTGCTACCAATGAAGAAGCAGAACGAGTCCTTGAGTTTCTGGATCTTGAAAAAACAGACGAAAATATAGAAACAATGAAAAACCTTGAAAACGGTGAGTGCATGTTCCAGGATCTGGACGGCAGAGTGGGAAAACTGAAATTCGATGCAGTATATGGCCATTTACTTAAGGCATTCGACACGACGCCGGGAGGGCCGGAGGAAGCCGATGAGGCAGCATCATGAAAACAATAGAAGGAAAGAAAATCGCATCCATACTTTTGGCGCTTATCTTTGCGCTGGGAATTGCAGCCGGTGCTGTCTTTGCGGATGATGCTCTAACCCCGGATATTGGCGCGGCTGCTGCAGACAGCGGGGATGAGAATTTTATACAGTATCTTGACAACTATGCTCTGGATACGGAAAAGCTTTCTTTTTTCAAGGATCCTATGGCGACGGTTTTTGATGGGGGGGCCAATGCACTTTTCGTCATGCAAAAGGGAATCGCAACCGTGCAGATTTACCTTTTCCAAATCGCCCTTGAATCGAATGTCCTGGAACTGCTGGAAGAGTTTATTTCACCTTTCATTGATAGTATGAGAGTGTACATATTTGATAGCTTTTCCTCGGTTTTTATCGTCATCTGTGGTGTGCTGCTGTTGCTTAAACTTGCGGTAAACAGGCACGCCCAGGCAATCTCTG